>JAEWME010000286.1 GCA_023393265.1 Bacteroidota bacterium
GTACAGGCAGCACATGTCGATGAGTTACCTGGCTGGTTATTTCATCGAACAAACACTTTCTATCGACAATGTCTTCGTGATTTTGCTGATTCTGCAAGGCTTTTCGGTCCCTCAGAAAAACTATAAAACGGTTTTGTTCTGGGGTGTTTTGGGCGCCATTTTCCTGCGCTTTATATTCATTTTTGCAGGCGCTGCCATGATTAAACGCTTCGATTGGATTTTGTACATTTTCGGTGGATTCCTGGTTTTTCAGGGAATCCGGATTTTACTCAAAAAGGAAGGCGAAGAAAAAGATCCGCACGATTATGCGATTGTGAAGCTGATGTCGCGCTATTTCAATATTTCAAAAGAATATCATGGCGACAAATTCGCCTACAAATACGACAAAAAATTGTTCTTCACGCCGTTAATGCTGGTTTTGGTCCTGGTCGAATTTACCGACGTAATTTTTGCCCTCGATTCTATTCCTGCTGTTTTCTCTGTGTCGCGCGATCCATTTGTTGTATTTTTCTCCAACATTTTCGCCATCATCGGGCTGCGGTCGCTGTTCTTCCTGCTGGCCAATATGGTTAGCAAATTCAGGTTCCTGAATGTAGGAGTCAGCATTCTGCTTGTTTTTGTCGGCGTAAAATTGCTGGCTCACCACTGGCTCGAAGAAATCGGGTTCAAATCATCGTATTCCCTTTATTTTATTGCGGCCACACTTGTATTAAGTGTCGTTTTCTCTATTTTATTTCCGGAGAAAGAGACAGAAACAGCCAAATAATCAAGCCAATTTAAGCTTTTGAAATCATAAAACAGTTGAAGGCGACCGATAATCCGAGGATTGTCAATCGCCTTCAACTGTTTTTGCAGGTTACTGCTATTTTATAACTTACTTTTCCTATTCAGTAAAAAGTGGTCGGCTAAAACAATGGCGGCCATCGATTCAACAATTGGCACAGCGCGCGGTAGTACACACGGATCGTGCCGTCCTTTGGGATTGATTACCACTTCATTTTCCGATTTATCCACCGTATTTTGTTCTTTCAGCAGGGTGGCAATGGGTTTGAATGCCACATTGAAATAGATGTCTTCTCCGTTAGAAATACCACCCTGAATTCCTCCTGAGTGATTGGTTTTAGTACGGATACCCGTTTCGGTTTTAATAAAAACGTCGTTGTGCTCCGAGCCCGACAATCTTGTCCCGTCAAATCCGGAGCCATATTCGAAGCCCTTCACAGCATTGATGCCCAACATTGCAAAACCAAGGTCGGCGTGCAGTTTGTTGAAAACCGGTTCGCCCCATCCCGCAGGAACACCTTTGATTACGCCCGTAATAACCCCGCCAACTGTATCGTGATTGTGACCAGCTTCTTCAATACGTGCAATCATTTTTTCTGCAGTTTCATGATCGGGGCAACGAACTATATTCGATTCGGTTTGGCTGAGATCAAGTTCGTAGTATGGTTTTCCAATTTCGATGTTTCCAACCCGGGAAACATACGCCTGAATGGAGACGCCTGATTGGCGGAGTAGCTGTTTAGCTACTGCACCGGCCACGACACGGGCTATTGTTTCGCGGGCAGATGAACGGCCACCGCCACGGTGATCACGGCTTCCGTATTTTTGAATATAGGTGTAGTCGGCATGCGACGGGCGAAAAATGTCCTTCAAATCGTTGTAGTCGTTCGAATGCTGGTCCTTGTTGCGCACCAAAAAAGCGATGGGAGTGCCTTGTGTTTTCCCCTCGTATATTCCTGAAAGAAATTCCACCTGGTCGCTTTCGCCACGTTGGGTTGTTATTTTTGACTGGCCGGGTTTACGACGGTTCAACTCATTCTGAATGAATTCGGGATCGATTTCCAGACCGGCAGGGCAGCCATCGATGATGCCCCCAATACCAACGCCATGCGATTCGCCAAAAGATGTTAACCGAAAAAGTTGTCCAAAGCTGTTCATATTTACAAATAAAAAGTTTAAAATGCTTTCGCGAAGTTCGCTAAAACGCACAAAAAATGTTCATTTTGCGATCGAATTGCAGTTTTACAGAAATAAAAAATGTTGTCTCAAAACGCGAAATTCTGAGACAACATCATCAAATTATTTTTTTTGATTTAAATGATTAGCAGCCACAACCGCAACCACCGTGGCCATGATCATGACCATCGCTGGCGCATGCACCTTCGGCGCAACCTTCGTCACCACAACCACAGCTTCCGCTTCCGCAGCCACAACCGCCACTGGTTAAAGCAGCAATTTCTTCGTCGCTGGCTTCGCGAACTTCGGTGATTGCGCCTTTAAAGAAAAGACTTTCACCTGCGAGTGGGTGGTTGAAGTCCATTTTCACAACATCGTCGGTAATTTCCAGAACCAGACCATTTAAGCGCTGGCCGCTGGTGCTCATCATCGGAACAGTGTTGCCAACAGATACAATTTCTTCGTCGAATTCACCATCGATAAAGAAGATATGTTTGGGAAGATCAACGATTGCATTTTCATCAACTTCGCCGTATGCGTCAACATCCTGTAAGCTGATTTCGAAGGGGCTGCCAACTTCGAGACCTTCGAGGCTTGCTTCAAATTTGGGAAGCATGAGGCCGGCACCAAATACAAAACTCAATGGTTTCTCGATGGTTGCCTGCTCAATCAATTCTCCCTCAGCATCATCGTAATGAAGGTCGTATGTCAGGGAAACCATTTTGTTTTTTCCTATTTTCATAGCTTTTCCTTTTAATTTTTAATTTATTAACGGTACAAAGAAAGGAAATTCAGTGGGATTACAATGCGTAAAGGCCCGATGATTTCCAACAGTTAAAAATAACATCAAAAAGGAGCTTTGGTTTAATAAGATCCAGTGTGTTTCTGATGTTTATTTTTCAAATGACGTTATTTTTTAATCAGTTTCGTCGTTGTGCTTTGTCTACCTTCCAAAACATTTAGGAAATAAACCCCCGATTTGAGATTTTCGAGATTCGTAATCGCCTGATTATTGGATACGTTTGTATACCTCGCAACCATTTTCCCTGAAACAGAAGTCAGGGTTACAGTTGCTTTGTCCTGAATTCCTGATAAAACAACAAATTCAGCAAACGGATTAGGATACACGTTCACACGCTGTTTTGCAATGGCAGGTGCTGATGTTGTACTCTGGTGATTAAGGTTGTCGATGCAGAAATAGGCTGGAGTATTCATTCCCCAAACACCATTGTCCGACGATCTTAGCGAAAATTGCAGTTTCGATACGAAGCCCAGCTTTTCAAGGTTCACCCATTTCCAATAATCCAGAATGTAGTCGTAGGCATTGTTGCTGTATGAAAAATCGGCCAGGTATACTTCAACTTTTCCTGTCGATTTATCTTCTGAATCGAACCCTTCGATGGTGAGAATAAACCAATCCTTGTCGTCGCCGGTTTCGCCGCCAAATTTCTTCGAGAAGGCATCGCCGTTTTTCATCGACAAATAGGCATAGGTGCTATTGGTTACATAAAGTCCGGAAATAAGCGTATCTTTTAGCATGACCGTTGCAACAGGTACAGGATAAACAACTGCATATCCGGGAGTTCCGACAACGCCACCGCCTGTAATGGCGCTGTATTGGTTGGAATAACTTGCTGTTTCAACATCAGTTGTTGTTGATGCAGCAAAACCCGACCAGCTTCCCCAATCGGCACTGTAATCATTCAAAAAACTGAAGTTTCCGCTTTCAAATCCACCTTTCAGATCTCTTCCATTGTAAAAGCTTTCTGAGCCAAGATTCAGATCATCGAAACTGGCATAAGTAACCGATTGATATTCATAGGGTTTTTCACCATTAAAATCGTCCATGCAGAAATAAGCAGGCGTATTCATATATCCAAAACTATTGTCGCTGGACGAAAGGCTGAAAACCAACTTTTGGGCATCTTTCATTGCACTTAAATCGAACCAGATCCATTTGTTAATGATATAATCCTTCGAATTATCATCAAATCTGAAATCGGCCAGGTAAAATTCAATGGAATCAACCGCCACTTGGGATTCATCATACGCTTTAATCGTCAGTTTGAAAAAGTCCGGATCATTTCCGGTTTCGCCGCCAAATTTTTTTGAAAAAGCGTCGCCGTTCTTCATCGACAGATAGGCATAAGTTGAGTTGGTAATGTAAAATCCGCTGATTTTTGATTTCTTAGGAAGAACAACTTCAGCCAATGGCGAAGCATAGCAAACAGCATAATTCGCACTGTGTTTGTTTCCGCTACCGGCGATAGCGCTGTACTGATTTTCATAGCTGGCCGTTGTGGCATCGGTTGTATTTGAATACGCAAACCCACTCCAGCTAAACCAGTCGCTGTTGTATGAATTCATAAATACAAAACCACCGCTTGTAAAACTTCCGGATAGGTCGTCGCCATTCCAGTATTCTTCTGCATCGAGCGACAAATCGTCGAATGTGGCAACCTGGGCCGTTGTAACTGCTGATAAAAAGATGGCAATAATTGCCAGGTAGATGTGTTTCATTATGTAATAATTTTGAATGGTTCAAAACATTACAATATGCAAAACCGCTGAAATAACCGAATAAATATAGATTTTGGTTATCCCAAGCTTTTTCTCCCGAAAGCTTTGAATATTGTAGTTTGAATGGCAGGTCTTCTGGCTTACTTCATTTTTTGCAGCCTTCCCATTTTCTGAAAACAGTGGCGTGAATTACAAAAATTATCGAAGTTTACAGCTGCGGGTACAGCTCCGGATTTTAACCGGATTCCCTATTAAACGCATAAACATGGCGTTACCATTACAGCGGCTAAGATAAACTAAAAATGCATAGTGTGCCGGCAAAAGATTTTAAATGCCCGAAAACTTATGAACAACATGCAGTTGAATTAACACTAAACCCTGGAGGTACTTAGTTTCGCCGTTTTGAAGGTGAAGAACTTTTGTGCAAAATAACTATAGATTACAACGATGCCGGTCGTCAGAATTTTGGAAAGGGTAGGCCATAAGCCAACAAATTCGACAAATATTTTCAGAAATACATAATTCAAAAAAATGGAGCCGGAAACGGAAATCATATAGCGAATGAGTTGCACCCGGCCACGAATCACCGAAGACGTGAACGTGATGAACTTGGCAAATAAAAAACCGGTGAAAAATGTGATCGGGAAAACAATGATAAACGCCGCAATGTGCGGACTAATCGAAACAACTTTCAGATCGATAACCTGTTTGTCGAGTATAAAGTTGTAGCAAAGGAAATATAGAAAAATGTCGAGTACAGTATTAAAACCACCCGTTGCAGCGTATCTGAATGTTTCAAGTGGTATTGGTACAATTTTTCTAAAAGGCTTGTAAAAGAAATCGATTACTGCAATAATCAATCTTTGCAGCTTATAGGCCAACTTCAGCATAAAAGTATCTATTGGTTCGATTTGTTCTCCGCAGAAAAATACTTTCCTGCAAATAATAATTGACAAAATAAACAGAAAAGATTGAAATATAAAGCATCGCAAATTAAAAATACCAAAGAACCTGTTTCAGGCATTGGGATTTGGTTGCAACGGCATTTTTGCCATTTTCTCAACTTCCATACTGGGAAAACCAAATTCTTCGACTATCCGGCCAAGTAAGAGATAAATTCCATCTCCGCGAAAAGGGTATTGCTTAAGCGATGGAGGGAAATGTACAGTATCAAAAAATTCACCGTGATCATCCGTAAACGTTCCAAAGTGCATGATCTCATTGCGTGAAGTTCTAACATATTTGATTG
>JAEWME010000323.1 GCA_023393265.1 Bacteroidota bacterium
TTTCACTGCTCCGGGCATTCATCAATCCGACCGACCAGGTGGTGAAGGCCGAAGCAAATTACCTGTATTACACAAAGATCTATCCGGAGGTAAAAAAAGTTCGGAGTTCGGAGTTCGAAGTTCGGAGCGAAGAAAAGGTTCAGGATTTGTTTAGTTTGCTCTTTCCTGAAAAGACTGATGGTCAGATTTATGCGCCTGAATTGCAGGAACAATTTGAAGAAATCAACAATCCTGAAAATGAACTGATTCAGTTTATCTCAGGAAAAGCTTTCCAGGAAATGGTCTCAGGAAAACCAATTCTGGAGATTATTTACAGCATCTGCGAACGTTTCCAACTGTTCTCGCTGGCCGACGATCTTGCCTATTTACAGGCTTTTGTCGATCAGATTTCGGTTTTCGAGCGAAACAACGCCTCCGAAATCACCAGTTTTCTTGATTGGTGGGACGAGAATGGTGAGCGGTTTACCATTCCTGTTTCAGAGAGCATCGATGCCATTCATGTACTCACCATTCATAAATCGAAAGGACTTGAATTTCCACATGTTTTGGTGCCATTTTTCAACTGGTCGATTACCCCCAAAACCTTTCAGGATCAGGCGCCACTGCTTTGGTGCCAGCCAACCGAAAGTCCTTTCAACGAGATGGAACTGGTTCCGGTGCGCTACAAAACCGATGTGCGCGATTCCATTTTTTACCGCGAATATTTCGCCGAGAATTTCAATACCTACATCGACAACCTGAACCTCAGCTATGTGGCTTTCACCCGCGCCAAAGCCAGTTTGTTTATTTGGGCAAGCTTTAGCGGAAAACTGAATTCGGTTGGCGATTTACTGAAAATGGCCGTTGAAAAACAAGCCGAAACCGGATCATTGGGGCTTTCAGAAAAAGAATCGGTGCAATTTTCAGAATGCTACAATCCTGAAAAATTAATTGTTGAATACGGCGATTTAACAATCGGCGAAGCGCGAAAAAATAAGGAACAGACGGTTCGCGATGTCAGGCTTTCATCTTTTGGATTTGCCGACTTCCGTCGTTTTTTGCAGATCAGGAAGCGCGGCGAAGATTTTTTTACCAGTCACGACCAGGTGCACAACCGGATCAACCGCGGAAAAATTATCCACGAAATCCTGTCGCTGGTCACTACCACCGCCGATTTATCCAAAGCCATCAAACGGGTGGAACTGGACGGAAAAATTGACTCAAAAGATGCAGAAACACTTCGGGAGGAAATAACTGAACTACTATCCGACAGCGAGATAAGAAATTGGTTCGACGGCACGTTTCGTGTGGTGAACGAACGCAATATCCTGACAGGCGCCCACGGACTGAAGCGCCCCGACCGGATCATGATCGGTAAAAATGAGGTGATTGTGGTAGATTATAAATCCGGGGAAACCGAGCTCGAAAAATATGGTTATCAACTGAAATCGTACATACGGGAGCTGAGAAATTGCGGCTTCACCAACGTTTCAGGATACATTTGGTACACCCGCAGCAATAAACGGGTAAAGGTTTAAACGAAAGGCAAATTAAATGCAGAAGATCGTCTGGTTATTCCTGATTTTGATTTTCTGTTCCGCGGTAGTCGAGGCAAAAGATCCATGCCACTACTCCACCGAAGGAACCAACTTCTGGTTTGCCTTTATGCAAAACCGGCAAAGGGGCGATGAGCATTATATGGAAATCACTGTTTCGTCGAGGAGCGGCGCCACTTTCAGGGTAACCTACGGTCCCGGAGAAACGCTTATCGGTGATTTTACAGTCGGGCCAAATACTTCAGAAACAGTTGGTATCAATTACCATTTACTGGAACCTTCAGGCTCTGAAATCATTGAGGACAAAGGAATTCATCTGACGGCCAGCGACACGGTAAATGTTTATGCGCTCAATTACAGAACACAATCGTCGGACGTGGCTGTAATTTACCCTACAGAATCGCTGGGCAAAGAATATTTTGCCATGTGCTATACGCCAAATCCAACTGCCAGCACCGAATCGAACAGCGAGTTTCTGATCCTGGCCACCGAAAACAACACCACGGTGACCATTACCCCGCCGGTGAATACAGATCAGGGCAAAAAAGCAAATACGCCTTTTTCTGTCACGCTGAACCGGGGACAAATTTACCAGGTACAATCGATGAACCGTGTCGTAGCCGGACAGGGCGACCTCACCGGAAGCTATATTTCTTCGGACAAGCCGATTGCGTTTTATTCGGGTGTCTTGTCAACCTCGGTTCCCGAAACAGGCCGAACCCGCGATCATCTCTACGAACAAATTCCGCCAACGACCGCGTGGGGACGGGAATTTTATGTTGCGCCCTTAAGAAACAGGCTTCGTGATACCTATCGCATTTTGGCGGCTGAAGACGAAACAACCGTCACCATTGAAGGCACCAGCCAGACCCGAACACTCAAAAAGGGTGAATTTTTCGAATTCCTGATTGGCAGCAGTCAGGCCTGCAGGATTACCGCGACCAGAAAAGTTCTTTTAGCCCAGTTTTGCCGTTCGCAGGAAGCCGACCAAAATGGTGGTGTTGGCGATCCGTTTATGATCATTTTAAGCCCCGTATCGCAGAAAGTAAACGACGTAACTTTTGAAGCTTATGAAACATCACTCGTCAGAAATATTTTCTTTGTCAACATCATCACTCTAAGTTCCGAAGTGGCAAATATCCGGCTCGATGGGTTGAATATCAGCTCTTTTTTTAAAAATTATCCTGACGGAAAATATGCTTACGCACAGGTGCCCGTAACCGCTGGCACACACCGCTTGCGAAATCCGGATAAAAACGGTGGATTTTTGGCATACGTTTACGGATTTGGAGACAATGACGACACCGAATCGTATGGTTATGGGGTTGGCTTTAATCTCGACATTCAGCTTGAAATTGGTGGCAGTTTTTCGCCAGTAAATGATACGATCCTGATTTGTCGGGGCGATGCCATAACATTGGAAGCTGGTGAATATTTCGCTTCTTACGAATGGAGCACTGGCGAAACAACGCAAAATATTATTGCTCCTGAAGAAGGAATGTACCGGGTGACAGCTACCACACTCGCGGGTTGCCGCAAAACCGACAGCCTTTTTGTACGAGTCGATTCGCCCAAACTATATCTTGGAAACGATACAACTGTTTGCTTGCCAGGCGAACTTACACTTACTGCTCCTGAAGGTTTCAATAACTACCTTTGGCAGGATGGATCAGCATCGAATACTTTCATTATTGACGAAACCGGTAGCTATTCGCTGGAGGTAACCAATAAAAACGGGTGTAAAACCAGTGACACAATCTTTGTTAAAGTTTTGATGCCTTATATTTCATTTAAACCTGATTTTGATACAATTACAATAGATCACCCAACTGTAAACTTTAATAACGAAACCATCGGAAATTTAAAGTATGAATGGAATTTTGGTGATGGCAAGTATAGTTCAGAAGTGAATCCGACCCATCAGTATCCGGATGAACTAAAAATATGGAAAGTTAGCCTGAAAGCAACCAACGAATTTGGCTGCACCGATTCAATCAGTTCAAAAATTACTGTCGTACCTTCCACTTTTTTGGTACCGAATGCCTTCCGTCCATCAAGCGACCTTGAAGAAAACAGAACTTTTAAACCGACAATCAGCGCGGTCGACCAGGCCCATTATCAGTTGAAAATCTTTAGCCGTTCAGGAGCCATGATTTATGAAAGTAACCATCCGGACAAAGGATGGACCGGCGAAAATGCAGAACAGGGATTGTATGTTTGGACGGTAAAATACCTCGACATTCAAGGCTACCCGCACAATCAAAAAGGAACAGTTATGCTGCTGAGATAAGGATTGAATGATTGATGGACAGATCGATTGAATTAGTTGTTATTTTTGCTTGTTATCGTTTCGCTAACTTACCTGATATCCCATTCTCCGGGAATCTCGTAAAATGGGAACCGGCTTTTTTCGCCGGGATCGCGCAAGAGCCACGAAATGGAAATCTCAGCAGCACCCTGCGACCGAAGCCCAACTCCTGTAATGTTCCAGTCATAACTCACCGCTGTTTTAAACTGCTTGCCCATAAACCCAACCATCACGATCATATCATTGCTTTTCAGATTGGTAAAACGATTCCATATTCCAAGAGATACCCCTTTCCTATTGGCGTAAACACCGTACATAAACAACTGCTCCCGCCCAAGTTTTTGGATGATCAGATTTGGATTCAATTTCAGGTATTTGCGCAAATGTCCTGCCCAAAACCACGGCAGGTTCATTTCAAGATGAGCAGTGAATTTCGCCGGAATTTTATCAGGATAATCTGCATACAGCGACTGATCAGGGCTAGCCAGGTGGTCGGCTGCAAAACCGAAGAAATATCTTCTATTAAAAAACAGAAAGCCTGTACCGAAATCAGGGAACAACCTTCTGTTGTTTTCCGGGGTAATTTCGGATGAAAGAACACGGGTTTCTGTCTCAACATCAATTCCATCCTGAAAAACGAGCTTATTAAAATTGAGGCTGTTCAGTTGTGCTCCGGCACTCAAACTGCCCAGCATGGTCCATTCGTTATTTATCCTGATTTCCTTCGAGAACATCATTCGAAAAGCAGTTTCAGAATAAATACCTTCTCCTTGTTCATCATTAAAAAAATAAAAACCCAAACCGCCCCCCACCCGAGGAAGATATGTATCGAAAGTTGCAAACGAGGTAATGAAAGCGTTTCCAAATCCAGGCCACTGATTGCGGTATTGAAAGCCAATTCGCGGCACTTTCATCGAACCGGCAAAGGCAGGGTTCATAAAAGTTGGATTCATGTAAAATTGTGAGAACGAAACATCCTGAGCCGTCAGCCCGGAGGGAAGCCCGATTGTAGCAAAAAGGAAAAAAGCAAATTTAACGAACCGGGCAATAGCTGACATGACTGGTTTTTGGCGATGTTGGCTTTCAAATTTATAAAAAATATGAAACCGGTATCAGTTGGTAACCGGCAGAAATAAAACAGCATCAGGAACCCGGATCGAAGCAATCCATCGAAAAAAAACTATTTTTGTGCAAAAATTTACTCAAATGATTCAACGCATTCAATCTTTATATTTATTGGTTTCAGCCATTCTGATCGGTTTCCTGTTCTTGTTCCCATTTGCAGAAATACTTCAGGATGGGGCCGTTTATCTATTCGATTTCAAGGGAATATCGCTAAATGGTGAAGTTAAGGAAAACGGAATTGCCATTTCCGCTTTGATCGTAATTATACTGGGCATGCACGGTTATGCCATCCGGAGTTACAAAAACAGAATCAGACAAATGCGCGTAATTGTTTTTACCATTTTGCTGATGATCGGATTGTTCGGGCTGTTCTTTTTCTTTACCTATTTTTCGTTTAGCGGTGCAAAAATCAGTTTTAAGGTGAGCATGGCTTTCCCTTTGGTTGCTATTATTCTCGATTATCTGGCAATCAGGGCCATTGGTAAAGACGAAGCCTTAATTCGTTCGATCGACCGTATTCGATAGGATTTTCGCCTTCTACCTGCGAAGCGAAGATTCACGGATAACCAGTTCTGTTGGCATCACAATCGTTTGATAGCCTGTTTCTTTTTTCTCGACTTTACTGATAATCAGTTCCGCCGCTTTTTGTCCCATCTCAAATGCTGGCTGAATGATGGTTGAGATGGACGGCGACGTAACCTTCGAAAAAGGTTCGTTACTGAAGCCCACCACACCAAAATCAGCGGGAATTTTGTACCCTCGGCTTTTTAAATACACAATTGCACTCAATGCAGTCGTATCGTTGGCACAAAACAACGCATCCGGCGGATTGGGCAAATCTATTAGCCTGCGAATGGCATCATTTCCTTCTTCTTCTGTCAAGCGGCAATAAATAACATGCGACTCGTCGACAGTCAATCCGCTTTGCGCCAGCGCGTCGCGATAACCCCTCTGGCGGTCGGCATAAATCAGGAGGTTTTGCGGCCCACCCAAATGTCCGACTCGCTGGTATCCCTGATCAATTAAATGCCGGGTCACCCTGAAAGCACCGGAGTAGTCATCAACAACAATTTTATCACTTTCTATCTCCTGAACCATCCGGTCGAAAAAAACCAGTGGAATATTTTTCTTCCTGAAAAGCTTCAGGTGATCGAAGTTACTGGTCTGCATCGCGATAGAAATGATCAGCCCGTCAACACGGTTGGAGAACATCGAGTGAACAATGTTTATTTCCTTTTCAGCCAAGTCATTCGATTGAGAAATCACTACATTAAATCCGGCCTGATAAGCCACGTCCTCTACCCCGCTGATAACGGATGCAAAGAAATGCCTGTTGATGAGCGGTACAACAATGCCAATGGTGTTTGAACGACGGTTTCTTAAGTTCGACGCAAGTGAGTTTGGTCTGTAACCCATTTTCAGTGCGGTAGACTTGATTTTTTCCTTTGTTTTCAGGCTGATTCGCGGGTTATCATTCAATGCCCGGGAAACCGTGGAGGCAGAAATATTCAGTTCGCGGGCAATATCGTGAATGGTCGGTTCAGAATTTTTGTTCATAATTTGTGATGGTATTTTGCAAAGATGCTAAATTTTCAGATTTGTTTTTCAGGCAAGAAAGCAAATGCAATCGATTGCGCCTCCCGCAAATTAATTTATCTTTGTTTGCCGAAACGGTTGCCCTATACCTAAAACTGAACAGAAATATTATCATCAACGAAAATCAAGAAAACATGTCAGTAATTTTTGAAGAACGTTTTGCGGCTCATCCCGATGATGTTAAAAGCTATGACACCACTAAACTCCGTCAACATTTCCTGATTGAGCAGGTGATGGAAGCCGATAAAATCAGGCTGGTGTATTCGTATTACGACCGTTACATTGCCGGTGGAGCCGTGCCGGTAAGTTCGCCGCTCGAATTAACAGCAATTGAGCCCTTAAAAGCCGCTTATTTCTGCGATCGTCGCGAACTGGGCGTCATCAATGTTGGTGGTCCGGGCACCGTTGAAGTGGACGAAAAAACGTATTCGCTCGGATATAAAGATGCCCTGTACGTGGGAAAGGGAGCAAAGAAAATCGTCTTTAAATCGGACGTCAAACAAGCACCCGCACATTTTTACCTTAATTCAACACCGGCACACAAAGAATTACCCAATCGCCTAATTACCCTAAAGGATGCCAATGTGCTTCAAATGGGTTCACAACAAACATCGAACGAACGACAAATCAACCAGTTACTCATCAGCAAAGTGGTCGAAACCTGTCAATTGCAGATGGGCATGACGGAATTAAAACCAGGAAGTGTTTGGAATACGATGCCCGCGCATACTCATAGCCGCCGAATGGAAGTTTATTTCTACTTTAATGTTCCTGAAGGGCAGGCTG
>JAEWME010000409.1 GCA_023393265.1 Bacteroidota bacterium
GAATGGTTCCTACGCTCCTCAGGTTCACACCCGGTGCAATCCAGCTCTCGTCTTTATTTTCGATGAGATAGGAGAATGGTAAATCAGAAGTGTCGGTATTTTTATAATGGCGACCCATCACCAGCGAGAAAGCGCCAATTTTGGCCGGCCACAAAATATATGAATCTGAAGTTGTTTTCGAGCCCCTTTCCACAATTCCGTGATGAATCGGGCCTAGTTTATACATGTGGTTACTTTGGTTCGATCCGCTGCCTGCATTACAGAACGAGAACATGCCAGCGATAAGCAGCGTCGATTTATGGTGCGTTACCGTGTAAGGGCCTCCAAAAATGGAACAGGCCTCACCGTGAAATCCCTGACAGTTGGCAAAGAAGAGCGAATTTTCGGCAGAATATTGTTTGCCCAAAACACAGCCCTGGCCAATAAAGCAGTTGGAAACAATGGCGCCATCCAAAATTTCGGCTCCTGAAGAAACGATAAAGTTCTCTGCAAGGATACCCGCGCCAAGTGTCACTGGAGCAAATTGATTGCTGTTCACCGATCCGTTTTCGAGCCTGATGCACCCGTTTGCCTGTGTATACGGACCTATTTTTACATTCCTGATTTGCCTGCAATTCCTGATAACGGAGTGCTCCGCGATTATTCCACGGTCGCTTTTCACCGAGTCAGCATAGCGACTGATCATGTTTTCGAGTTCGCCAATGAGGCAGTGCCGGTGTTTGTACCAGGCCAAAACATAAGCCAGATGTGCCGACAGTTTATCGTAAATCATCACGCCGCGGCCTCCGGTTTCGTCCAGTGTCGAAACTTTGATGCCGTTTCCAAAACTTGTTTCGTGCTCAACCGCACACAGTTCAATGTTTTCGAGAATTACATGGTCGCCAATGTCGTAGTTGGCAATGTAGTTGTGAACCCGGTGAATGTATACCTGATCGCCGACAGTACAATTGTGTATACAGGCGTCGTAAATACCGCAGTTTCTGGTGATCCCTCCGTTAAATTCTATTTTTCCAGAGTTGGCGCCCAATTTTACGTCACCCGAAAACTGAACATTCCGGACATTTTCAGGAAGAAATCCATTACTCACAAGTATCGAGTTCCAATCGGTGGCCGTGCAGTTTTGCCGCTGCATAACGGCTATTTCAGTTTCGGTGAGCGATCGGTATGTTTTTTCGTTTGTCAAAGTTCTAGTTTTTATGGGTTATCCGGGCAAGATAGTCGTAATGCTGTCCTTTAAAAATCTTTTCAACAGTAAGCTGATTTTTCTCTGCGGCATGTCTCAGGTTTTCCGAATCGACATACAGCCACGGAAAAGGTTCTCCTCGCTGGCCTTCATATTCGGTTTGAAACATCAGTTCGCCGTAGTACTTTCCTGCCGATATGTCAATCAGCGCGCTTCCGTCTTCCTCTTCAAAAAGATAGATCAGGTCTGAAGAGTCGAGCAAAATTTGCCCGTCAGGATTCAGCAAAGTTTTAAGACGGTGAAGCAAAATCTCGAGTCCAGGAAGCGATCCGGCGATTCCCGAACCATTCATCAGTAACAATATGGTGTCAAACTTCTGTCTGTCGAATCCGAAGATATCTTCTTCAATCACTTTCAGGTTACGGGCTCTTAACACTTTGCAGCAAAGAGGCGATTTTTCGAGCGACCAAACCTCGAATCCTTTTTCCTGAAGATATGCAGAATGGGCTCCTGCGCATGCGCCTACATCCAAAATGGTGCCTATGCATAAGCTCATCGCCTTTTTCTCCAGGGCTGGCATTTGCCGGTAGGTTCTGAAAAGATAGGAAGTTTCGATGGTGTCGTCGTCAAAATCGTCGGAGTGAACAATGACCGGCTGGTCTACGGAGTTGAAATAATAGTTGTGTACAGCTCTCCCGATAGGGTCGTCAAAGTATGCGTTCATAGTTGTTTTTTCTGAATCAGACTTCAGCCATCTGTCGCGCAAATTTATAACATGTTTTTTTCTTTTCTGAATAAATGTAGAAACCTTCGTGTTGTCCTTCACCAATGATAACAATTTTTGAATCTGCGAACTTTCTGGCGAAATCGAGTACGTCATCAAGATTGACATGATTTTTCTGGAGCCATTTCGATGTTGGAAAATCGCCGATTCTCCAGCGGTTACCACTGGCTTCTGCTTCCCTGAATGCAAGGATGGCTTCCTCGAAAATGATCTCAATAAACTGTGACATTTTTCCCGAATCGTAAGTTTAAGCTAATTTAGGGCAAACACGCCTGAAAAAAAAGTTTTCCGAAAAATATTGCTTTTCGCTGTTGATAAAACTGATGATTAAAAAAGAAAAAGCCGGCTTAAGTGGCCGGCTCGAAGGGAAATTTATTCAGATTAAAATTTGTATCCGAGTGTGAAGATAACATTGTTCGTTTGACTTGAATATTTAGCCATATTAATGTCACCAGCATAGAGCTTGCGATATTCTTCACTTGTATAGTGTTTTAGCGTCGCATCGAAGAAGAAGCTACCTTGTTTGAATCCGAACCCACCCGAAATAGTAGAACTGTTGGCATCGCTGTTCATATAGCCAGATTTAAAGGCGCTCGGATAATTTTCGTAACCAGCCCTTAAACTAAATACGCTGTTTACCCTTAATTCACCACCCAGATGGAGGTTTCCGACTGCCCGATAGGTATCTTCAATGGTTTTATTTTCGTCATAATAATTGTATCCGTCACTGCCATTCTTTAGTTTGGCGGTTGAGTAATCAACCCATTCATAGTCGACACTGATTAAGCCAACTTTTCCGATTACATAAGCACCACTAAAAACAGCTTTCAGAGGAGTTTCCAGTTCAAAATCATAAATACCTGGCTTGTCAGGGTAAACCGGTCTTCCACCGTCGAAGGTGCTGGTAGACATGCTGTTGTCGTATGTTTCTGTGAATTTGTAGAACGTAGGTGTATGAACTGCAATTCCAAGTCTTAGTGCGTCAATTGGTTTATAAATAGCGCCAAG
>JAEWME010000422.1 GCA_023393265.1 Bacteroidota bacterium
CCATAAAGATAACGTGAATTGAATTTTCCAATGGTATTACGGAATGTTTCAGCAGTTATGTGATGGCATTCATCTACAATGATAAGCCCAAATATTTCAGAGAGACTTTGTAAATCAGCTTTGGCAAGGCTTTGTATCGTAGCTACGGTGATCTGTTTACCGATCTTTGTCTTTCCCTGTCCGATATGGCCAATATCCTTTTGTCCAATACCTAAAAAAGCTTCAATTCGTTCCATCCATTGCATGGCAAGTTGTTTTCGGTGAACAACGATCAATGCTGGCTGCTGTTTTTCGGCCACAATTTTCAATGCCATCACTGTTTTACCGGAACCTGGTGGCGCCACAATAACACCGATATCTTTTTTACTGATGGCTCCCATGCTTTCCTGTTGATAAGGTCGCAAAGTTGCCTGAAACGAATAGGTAACCGGGCTATTCAATTTCCGTTGGTCTATAAAATTATATGCTATCGAATTTTCCCGGCAAAAACGGATTAGCTTTCCAATGAACCCTTTAGGCAAAAGAATAGTATTACCTAGTTCTTCAATGAAGCGGAAATACCGGTCAGTGCCGAAAGTATTCCTGCCGCTATTCTTTTTGATGATAAATTCCGTGTTCAGAAAATTCAGTTCCTCTTTAATAAAATGGAATAATATAGGAGCAATGGCATTTCTGTTCAGTACAATGTTATTTCTCAGGGTAATGCTTAGTTCTCCATTATCGTTTTCCGGTTGTGGATCATTCGATAGTTTGGAAAACAATCCTTCAAGATGCTCCGTTGAAACCCGTTCTATCTGACGAATAAATTGCCATTGGTCATCATAAGGATGTAACGTTATCGGGTCGATAAAACAACTGTTGCCTTGTTGCAATGAAGTTCCATTTAATGGGAGTGCGATAAGGTTTCCCAATCCTTTTCCTGAGTGATAGTCTTGGTTGGGGAACAACCTATCAAAGCTTGTATTCTTATCAAATGCTGATACAATACCCGATGAAATTAATAATGATAAGATTACTTTTCTGCTTTTAAAAGCAGAAAATGGCTTGTCAAAAAATATCCAAATATGCCCGCCATTTCCGGAACGTGAACGTTCAAAATAAGCGGGTAAGGAGACATTATTGCAAGCCTGAATAAACTTTCTACAGGATGCAATCCAATCTCCTTCATCAAAGTCAGCAGCAATAAACCATGAGGTATTGTCTGATAGTAGCGGATACAAACCAACAACCTGTTCACCGTTCAGATGTTTGGTAATCTGGTCATTGGTCAGTTGGAGATATGATTTGTCAGGATAGTTCTGAAATGTACCGCCTTTCATTTTATGGGCGCGGTAACGGTAAGGATCGAAAAAGTATGCAGGCATATAACCGCTTTTTTTGTCTTTCTCCCACCGGGTAGCAAAAACATCTTCCCGCCCTTTGAAAAGGGATCGGAACAAGGATATTTTTGTTTGAAGATTTTCCATTTGCTTGATGCAACAACAACTCCTTAAACTTTAAAAGCAGCAGCCATTAATATTTGCTCGTTTCGAGGTATTCCTATCTCTGTTGCTATTTTTTTCCATCCGGATATCCCGGATTTTACTTCGTCAATAATAATGTCCATTTCTTTTTTTCCTAACCTGAAATAAATGCCTACACTTTTTGCAAGGTCAATATCCGGCGAATTGTTATCCATATCAATGTTCAATGCCAATCCAAATTTGTCGATTGAAGGATTGATATCAAACGCCGGAGATAAACGCCAGCCTTTATCAGTGAGTATAAAACCATGATTTCTCAGATGATCGTCGGTATTGGAAATTAGTACGTTGAAAACCATTCGTCTCCATAACTGGTGTAAATCCTCCTCTATCTGTATTCCGGAAAACTGGATAAATTCTACGATATCCAGATAAGAAGGTGTCTCATCCCGTATGAGTTCTTCATTTTTTCCGGTCATCGTCATAGCTGAGGCAAAATGAATCCGGGTTTGCCTTTCCCGGTCAAATCGTTTGGTAAAAAAAGTATGATACGTACCGGCAATATGTTCTATTCGGGATTCTGCCATATTGATGCCGGAATCACCTGCAATACGATAAGCCAGGTATTCCCAGGCCCCTTTATCTATGATATCGTTTTTTGATGGGAATTTGGCAATCCAGGGATGGCCGTGTTCGTCCAGAATATTAGCTTTTGGCCTGGCTCCGCCGAGTGAAGAACCCGGAGCCATCAGCATGGCAAGCCATTTTCTAACTTCAACTGTATCTTCGTTTGATTCAATCAGCTTTGCCCCATACTGGAGTTCCCGGATACTTGCCCAAGGTGGAGCGGGCGAAACAGGATCGTTGTCCAGAAAATCTCCATCGGGTTCTCTTTTAAACCTTAAGGCGCCCATCCGGCTTAAATCATGAACACCTAAAAGAAAATCAATATCATACAATACCGGTACAGGTTTGCCTTGCTCTTTTGCATTTAATGCTGCCCGCCGCTTCATTAGTGTTCTGCCCCAGGTGTCGGGCATAGAATCCAGAAAGACTCCAAAATTTTCCTTTCCATTGGGATATTGTTGCCCACTATACCAGACAATATCCGGGTCAAGCAACAATTGTTCCTGAGAGCTAATCCAGTCAGTATCATAAGAAAAACTAAAAGCTTTACTTCCTTTAGCCTGTTGAGCTGACAATATCCCTATACATTTAGGCGAGGCCATACCTGTCCAATCTGCATACACCCATATATCTGTCTTGTCTGCCATGGTTTATTTTCCAATCAATTTTAAATCCTGTAATTTTCTTCCAAACTCATCATCGGCAGCCAGCTTCAAAAAGTCTTCCTGAAGCCCCAATACCCTAAGTACATTAAAATATGCACCCAGAGAAACGCTGGGGTTTCCTTTTTCAATGTGGTATAGTGTCGAACGGTCAATACCAGCCCTCTCCGCCACTTGTATGGTCGTCAGATTACGCCGTTTTCTGGCCAACTTAATATTTTCACCCATTTGTTCAAATATCTTTTGAAACTTAGGGAGTAGAGTTTGCTTCTTTGATTGCATATATTGATGTTTATTATCAACAAAAATAAACTAAATGTATTAAATAAACAACACATTGAGAATATACAGCATTTACAATTGAATCAGAGTACTTCTAAATAAAATACAATTACTAAAGGCAGCAACATAAACTGGTAAATCCTTTTTATAAACTACCAAAGTGCGATTAAATAGCGAGTTCGTACTTAACTCGACTATGTGGCAACAAATTCATAATTTGAATTTTCTTTTTTGTGCATCTGTACTCATAAACTTCATCACAGCCTCAAAATCTTCATGCAAAAAGTTCGATACTTCTCCGCTTTGGGGCACGAGTAGAAATATCAAAATGTATCAAAAGCGCTTAAATTCAATGATTTAAGCGCTTTTTCTTTTAGGAAAATTTCCACCAAATACCCTTAAATATCAAAGGAAAAGCGACAAAATCGAGACCAAACTCAAAATTACTTTTTCTGGTCGCGGCAAATCACGCAACAAATTGATTCAAAACATTTTATTTGACTCTTTTTGACTCATTTTCGTACTTTTTATTTAGTGCAAATTGAGGTATTTTAGATCGTCTGCGAGACCAGATTTTTGTATTTTGTTAATTGTCCTACCATGAAAATTGTGATTAATTTCTTATTGAGAAAAAGTAGAAAAGCCGATTATAGTAAATTACCCCTTTGTGTAAGAATTACGTATCTCGGTAACCGTACTGAACTTGCAACAGGTATTTATTCCTCAACTAATCATTGGGATGCCTTCCGACAGCGAATAAAAGATAAAGCCATTGGCGCAAGAGTGGACAACGAACGTCTTGATCGGATCAAAACCGAAATCCAAGATACGTTTAATCAACTTCGCTCAACGAATGAAGATTTTGATGTGACTACGATCAAGCGAAAACTATTGAATATCCAGGAATCAAAGGGTATCCTTGCTGTATTTGATTATTATCTGAATAGAATTTACGGTATTTCATTTTTTAATAGCAAGACATAGCAAATTTTAGGTACATTAGACCTGAACAGAGGAAGAAATCTTAGTGGATTTTGGAAACATGCTCAAATAATTTTACAATCCCGCTAAGTTAAATTAATCTGAACATGCTAAAAAAAACTTTGGTTCTAATTGTTGCGAACAAAAAAAACCTCCTACATTTGCACCATAAAATATAAATAAAATGGAAGAATCAGAAAGACTAAAAAAGCAAAAAGAGCTTATCGAATACATCGGGAGGCAAAACGAACGGGAAGGATACCAACCCGTTGCTGCTCGTATTATGGGCTTACTGATGGTCATGGACAAAGAAGAATATACCTTTGAAGAAATCGTTGAAGAAATGCAGATTAGCAAAAGTTCAGTAAGTACTGCTCTTAAGAATCTGGAAATTCGCGGACTTATTGAGTATATAACATATCCCGGTGACAGGAAACGCTATTTCAGGGTAATTTCAAACGAAATCGATAACATCATCAATGAAATGGAATCCAAGATGATGAAAAACCTGGCAACAATTAACCAAATTATAGAACTTAAAAAAGATCCAAATTCCCGGACGTCGATATTTTTAAAAAATATTGTGAGCGGAATGGAATTTTTCATCAAGAAGTTGGACGATTTAAAAGTTGAGTATAAAAGAAGTAAATAATTTTTTTATTCGTTTTGTTCGTTTTATTTCGAACTAAATATACTAATTAGAACAACATACTAAAAATGAAACAATTAGCAATTCTGATGTTTATTGGCTTTTTGATGCTGACCGAGGAAGGGAAAAGCCAGGACAAGTATTCGCTGAACGACTTGCTAAAACAAGCAGTTGAAAACAGCCACGAAATGAAAAAAGCTGTATTGAAAAAATCGGAAAGTAACTTAAAAACCAGGGAAGTTATTGCCAATGGCTTACCTCAGGTTGACGGTAGCATCAACTATTCCAGAATGGGTCTTCCAAAAATCGACATTTCGCAGGAAATCATGGATATACTCCCGGAACAGGTTGCCCCAATGCTTGAAGGATTAGACGACATTAAAGCTTTCCATACCACATCAGCCGGAGTTACCTTAAGTCAGTTGCTTTACAGCCAGTCTTATCTTTCAGGAGTAAAACAAGCAAAAAAAGCTGAAGATTTGTACAATACCATGCTTCAGAAAACAGAAGAAGACATTATTCATGATGTGTCGACCAATTACTTCCAGATTCTGATGAATTATTCGAACCTGAACATTCTGAATGAAAACATTGCCAATCTTGAGAAAGTTTACAACATCCTGAAACTTCAGTACGAGAACGATTTCGTTAAACAAACCGACGTCAACCGTCTGAAGGTGACTTTAACCAACCTTAAAACACAGCGCGAAACCCTCACCAATGGTATTGGAGTACAAGAACGTATCCTGAAAATTATTTCAGGAATCCCAATGGAAAAAGGAATGGTTATCGACACGGCCATCATCAGACAAATGAACTACCAGAAACCAGCAGCATCTGATTTTATGCTCGACATTCTTCCGGAATACCAGTTGCTGAAAAAACAAAGCGAACTGGCCGGGCTGCAAATCAAATCAGACAAAGCTGCCTTCTACCCCAACCTGGTGGCTTTCGGGCAATTCAATTTTTCGAGTTATGCGACCAAATTCCAGGTAAATAACTTCAACAACATGAATACCATTGGATTGAAAGCAAACATTCCGATTTTCAGCTCCGGAATGAGAAAAGACCGGGTGAAGCAATCGCAACTGAAATTCGAGCAGAATCAGGAAGATTTTGATTTATCGAAAAAATACCTGGAAACCAACTATCAAAATGCCACCAACTCGCTTCTTTCATCGTGGATGAGCCTTCAGGCGCAGCAAGAAAACAAGGAACTGGCCAACCAGGTGTACAAACAAGTGAAACTGCAGTTTGACGAAGGCATGGCCTCGCTGACCGATTTACTGAACGTTGACAGTTCGCTTCTGGATGCAGAAAACTTATTTAACCAACAACTTTTAAAATATAAACTGGCTGAACTCGAACTCCTCAAAGCCACCGGAAAATTGAAAACATTATTAAACTAAGATTGAAGATGAAGACTGTAAAACAAATTTTCGTACCGCTGCTCATTATTATTTTAGTAGCACTGGCGGCCTACAAACTGAATTCGAACAAAAAACAGATAAAAGAAGAAACTGCGCTGGCTTCGTCGGTTATTTCCGAAGTTCCGGTAAAAGTAGTTGTTCCCCGGATGGGAAGTATCAGCAAACAAATTGCAGCAACCGGTATCGTTAGTGCCACCGAAGAACTGACCGTAGTCTCAGAAACTCAGGGTAAAATTAAAAAGGTTTGCAAAAACGTAGGCGACCGCATTCTGAAAGACCAGGTGATCGTTGAAGTTGACGACGAAACCATTTCGGCCAATGTTTTGGTAGCCGAAGCCAATTACGAGCAACAGAAAAAGGATATTGAACGCATGGAACGCCTCGAACAAGGCAGCGCCATTGCCAAACATGATCTGGAACAGGCACGTATCGGGCTGAAAAAAGCCGAAGCCGACCTGATTACCGTTCGCAAAGCCCTGCGCGACACCAAAATAAAAGCTCCAATTTCAGGAATTGTGAACAAACGTATGGTTGAAAATGGCCAGTTTGTGGCTGGAGGAATGCCAATCTGCGAAATTGTAAACACTTCGAAACTGAAAATCTGGATAAAAGTTCCTGAAAAAGACATTTTCAAAGTAAGCAAAGGACAGGAAGTGAACGTAACAATCCCTTCTATCCCTGGGAAAACATTCACCGGAAAGATTAATTCGATTGGCGAAAAAGCTGACAACTCGATGAAATTTGATGCGGAAGTAGTAATGGAAAATCACGAAGGGGAACAACACCTGAAAGCTGGTCTTTTCACCGAAGTGAAAATTCCGGTTGAAGCCGCTCAAACTATATTGGTTGACAAAGTCGCCATCGTTGGAAGTGCTAAAAACCCGTCGGTTTTTGTGGTTGAAGGCGACAAAGCCGTTAAGAGAGAAATCGTTACCAACGAAAGCGACGATAAATATATTGAAGTGGTCAGCGGATTGAAACAGGACGACCATGTTATTATCAGCGGTCAATTGAATCTGCACGAAGGCGATCGTGTTAAAACCATTCAGTAAAACAAACCATGAGTATAACCGAAATATCCATTAAAAGAACAACCATTCCGGTTGTAATCTTTACCATTCTGGCGCTGGCTGGTATTTACAGCTACACCAACCTGAATGTTGAACTGACCCCAAATGTCGACATCCCCATAAACCTGGTGATGACCACCTACCCCGGAGCATCTCCAAGTGAGGTTGAAAGCTCGGTGACCAAACCTATCGAGGATGCTGTATCCGGAATGGAAGGTATCGATAAGATTATCTCATATTCTTACGAAAACCTTTCGCTGATTCAGATTAAGCTGAAAGACGAAGTTGATCCGGACCTTGCCCTTCAGGATTGTCAACGAAAAGTAAATATGATCGAGAACGATTTGCCTGATGATGTGCAGAAGCCGAGATTCATGAAGATTGACATGAACATGTTCCCGGTGATGAGTGTTGCCGCGTCATCGGATATGCCTGAACAACAATTTTACGATCTTCTCGATTTGACCATCGTACCTTATATTTCGCAAATCAAGGGCGTTGCCGAAGTTGAAATTATCGGGGGAAATAAACGTGAAATACAGGTAAAAGTCGATGCCCAAAAAATGCAGCAATATGGCATATCGCTTTCTAAGCTCAAAAACATGATTGCCGCATCGAACCTCGATTTCCCGGTTGGTAAGGTTTCCGACGAAGAAACCCGTTCGCTGATTCGTTTGAGCGGAAAGTTTGCTTCGATCGATGAAATTGCCGACTTGAATATTAGTACTTCGAACGGATCGACCATTAAGATAAAAGATGTGGCAACCGTAGTTGATGCTACTGCCGAAAGTGTGAAACTGGCTCGTATTAATGGCGCTCCGGCTATCGGTCTGTCGATCAAAAAACAGTCAGGATCAAATGCCGTGGAAATCAGTGATCAGGTTACCCGCATTTTCAAAGATTTCGAATCGAAGTATGCTGATAAGAATCTGAAATTCAACATTGCCAGCGACACTTCCGAATTCACAAGGAATGCTGTTAACAGTGTAATGGAGGATCTCATATTTGCAATTATCCTGGTATCAATCACCATGTTGCTGTTTTTGCACAGCTTCCGCAACCTACTCTTTGTGGCCATTTCAATTCCAACTTCAATTATTTCGACTTTCGTTGGGTTTAAACTCTGCGGATTCTCGCTGAACCTGCTGACTTTGCTGGCCATGTCGATTGTGGTTGGGGTTATTGTTGACGACGCCATCGTGGTTCTCGAAAATATTTACCGTCACATGGAAATGGGTAAAAAGCGTTTACAGGCTTCGCTCGACGCCACCAAAGAACTTGGAGTTACAGTTGTTTCCATCACCGTCGTACTGATGGCTGTGTTCCTCCCAATTGGGTTGACAACAGGTACCGTAGGACAGTTATTCCTTCCATTTTCAATGGTCATTATATTCTCGATCTTGCTCAGCTTGCTGGTGTCGTTCACCCTGGTTCCATTGCTGACTTCAAGATTTGGTAAAATCAAAATATTGAACAAAGACAATTTCCTTGATCGTATTTTGATGGGATTTGAATCTGCAGTTAACACAATCAAGGCATACATTATGAATATCCTTCACTGGGCGCTTAACCATAAGAAAATAACGCTGGGAGCAACCATCGTCCTGTTCTTTGCTTCGTTTTCGCTGGTTTCAAAAGGATATATCCAATCCGAGTTCATGTCGAACGGCGACCGTGGCGAATTTATCATGATGATTGAACTGGATAAAAATGCCACACTGGAAGAAACGACTAAGATGTGCGCCAAGGTGGAACAACAATTAAAAAGTCATCCTGAAGTTGAGTTGGTTTACACCAAAGTCGGGTCACAGGGAGGTAGCATGTCGGTTGTCGAAACACCCTATACCGCTGAAATCAGCGTTAAAATGGTTGACCAGAAGAAACGGGATGTATCATCAAAGGTTTTTAGTATCCGTGCTAAAAACGAAATGGCCCAAATGTTTGCCGGCCCAAAATTCACCATCAACGAAGTGAGTATGATGGGAACAACCACCAAGCCGCTGGAACTCATTGTCAGGGGAAATAATTACCAGGAAACCCGGGAATATGCTGCCAAAGTTTTTGAAATTGCCAAAAACATTCAGGGAACAACCGACGTCAAAACAACCGACGAAGAAGGAAATAAGGAATTGAATGTTGTACTGGATCGCGAAAAATTGACCAAGTTAGATCTGACTTTAAGCGAAGTTGGCTCGGAACTCCGTATCGCTTTTGCCGGAAATAAAGACCTGAAATACAAAAAATCAGGAGAAGAATACGACATTAACATCATGCTCGATGAATTCAATAAAAAGAGTATTGAAGATGTCGAAAACATGGCCGTAATTACCCGCAATGGCAACGTAATAAAACTGAAACAAATTGCCAATATCACTGAAAAAAGAGGAGCTTCGATGCTTACCCGCTATAATAAACTGTCGTCGGTAACCATTACTGGCCAGTTAGCCGGTAAAACCATTGGAACTGTCGGTGACGAAATCAAGGAAAAACTGGCTCAGGTTGAAAAGCCAATTGGTGTTGATGTGGTGTATGCCGGAGACCTTGAAAACCAGGCAAAATCGTTCGGAAGCATGTTGGTGGCACTGATTGCTTCTGTCATTTTTGTTTACCTCATTATGGTTGCTCTTTACAACAGTTACGCTTATCCGTTCGTCGTGATGTTCTCCATGCCTTTGTCAATCATCGGGGCATTGCTCGGGCTGGCATTGGCCGGAAAAAGTATCAGTCTTTTCTCAATAATGGGTATCATCATGTTAATGGGACTTGTAGCCAAAAATGCCATCCTGGTGGTTGACTTTGCCAACGATTTGGTCAATAAAGGACACAAGGTTTACGATGCCATTGTCGAAGCCACCAGCCTGCGTTTCCGTCCGATTTTGATGACCAACCTGGCTTTGATCTTCGGGTTGCTACCACTGGCGCTCTCGAGTGGTGCGGGCGCAGAATGGAAAAGCGGTATCGGTTGGGTGCTGATTGGCGGTTTGACCAGTTCGATGTTCCTTTCTCTGATCATTATTCCGGTTATCTACGTCTTGATTTCGAGGATATTGGGAAAAGATAAGGAAAATGAGAAAAAACGTCAAGGCGAAGTGTCTAAAATTGAACATGTAATTCCAGAAGTTGGATCATATAATTAAAAATCATGCTATTTTAAGTTCTGAAAGCAGAAATAATTCCTGTTCTTTCCTGTCTGGTTTGATTCGGACAGAAGGAACAGGATAAATACTCTTAGAATCTCAAAAGAGTAAATCCGGATTAAAAAAGAAAAGCTGTGTACAATAGCTGAAGATAATTAGAAAGGAATGGATGACCCAGAACAAATAATCACAGAAATTGCGACAAAGCTCTTTCTTCTTCATGGGTTCAAAAGTGTTACTATGGATACTGTTGCCCGGGAAGGACATATTTCAAAAAAAACAATCTACAAGCATTTTAGTAACAAGGAAAGCCTTATTACAAATGTGCTTGATGAATTAGGACTGAATATCAGGACAATGACAGACTCTATTGTAAAACAGTCAGACAACTGTCTGGAAGCCTGTTACTTTGTCTATTTCAACATTTTTGGACAGTCGAACAAAAATAACTCACTAATACATTGGACATTACAGAAATACTACCCCGAGTGTTACGAGCATTTTTACCAATCTCTGTGGAGGGTTTTGTTGAATACGACCTGTTTTATTATTAAAGACGGAATCAGTAAAGAAATGATTCTGGAAGAAGTTAATCCTCGCGAATTCTGTTATGTCATAACCAATAGCTTAATGAATATCATCAACCGGACTCAGGTTATTAAAGCAGAATTCGATATCGTAGAACTGGTTGAAAAAACAATTTACTACAATCTCAGATCTATTTTGACACCTTCGGGTATAGCACTATTACCTCAGGTTATACAAAACAAGCCGAAGTTTAAGCTTTTACAGTTGCCTTATTAAATACAAAAGAAACATGGAACTTGAAAAAATAAAAACGGATGCCAACTCTATTACGGCGACTCTGGAAGAAGAAGGCATTATGTCGCTAGAGGAGTTAAAAGACCTAACCAATCTGAATGAGAATGATGTTTTATTAGCACTTGACTGGCTGCACGGTAAAAAGCGTATTGAACTCTTTCCTTCAGGAAAAGTTTTGAGCGTAATGCTGGTATTTTAAATGCTCCTCTTCAACTCGAAACCATTTTCAGGAAACAGCTAAGAAAAAACAGAAATGAAAAGGTTCAAATTTGATAAAAGCATTGATTAATCGTGCTCTCAACCTTTTTTGTTAATACTTTTAACTTAAGCTGTGTTATTATTTATTTTTGTTTGCACAATAAAAACAATCTTTCATCCAGCTCTTCTCATAAAAAATGACCTTAAATCCCCAATCTGGTTTGATTACAGAAATTGTACAATCAAATTTCCCGAAGATCAATAACAGTAGCCCAAATATTGGACTTATAAAAAAACCTGAACCCAATGGATATCTTAGCCTCCATCTAATTGCAACTATTCCGTTTTTTCTGTCAGAAAACACCGAACTAGTCACCGTAAAAATTCAGATCCGGACAATCGCCATAGATTTTTTGGCATCGGTGAAAAAACGATTGCCGATGACATAGAACCGCATGGTCATTCAATCGTTAAGAGTGGAATTTTTCGGGGAATTATCAGAAGAAGAAAAGCAAAACAGAATCCACTTATTTATTTAAATTTCAACATAAAATAATGACAAAACGATGACTGTTTTATATCCTGATTTGACTACGCTTTTTTATCCTTTTTGACCAATAACCTCAAGGAATCAGCTTGTTTCGGAGAAAAGGGATCACTTTAATCGGTATGTCCTGCGTGCGAACTACAAGATGATATTCAATCCAATTTTACTTTTGTTAGCTTAATAGTTACAAACCCAAATTGGGGTAGAGACAACTTTGTTAATAATTGCCCATTCGATTTTTTCTCGCATAATAGTAAAGAAATCGTATTTCCATCCAAATCAACAATTTCCATTTTGTCAGCCTGACAATTCCAGTATACTTTCTGCTCTCCTTTTTCTGATGATGTATTATAAAAACGTACCAGCAGATCGCCGCCACTCACTGTCACCGAAGAAACGAGCAGGTTTTTGTCGGGCGACTGTAAAAGGGAAAACTGTCCCTTCTTTTCCGGCCTCGAATTAAAACCACCCAATAGTGGTTCATTCCAACCAGCACTCGACAGCTCAACGCCCGCTTTTTCCCAGTTTCCTGAATGAGGCAGCAGGGCATACGAAATTCTGGTCGGTCCGTGAATGGCATAATTTCG
>JAEWME010000426.1 GCA_023393265.1 Bacteroidota bacterium
GGTTGATACAGCAATCTTTCGGCAAAACGACCTGAAAGTAGCCGAGGTAAGTGGAAGTTGCTTCTGTTGCAATTTCAACGGGTTGATTGCTGCGTTGCAACAGGTTCGCGACGAAGCTAATGCTGACGTGATTATTGCTGAGCCGGTTGGTAGCTGCACCGATTTATCGGCAACCATTTTACAACCGCTAAAAAAGAATATGCAGAGAGAATTAGTTGTTAGCCCTTTTTCGGTCATGGCAGATCCCTTCAGGTTAAACGATATTCTGAATGGTGGAAACGCTGGTTTACACCCGAGCGCTGCATACATCTTTAAAAAGCAACTGGAAGAAAGCGACCTGATCCTGATCAGCAAAACAGATCTTCTAACAGATGCAGAACTTGACCAACTAAAAGAAAAAACAAAGCTTCATTTTCCGGATTTAGAAGTTAAAACGATTAGTTCAGTAGATAAAAGTGGAATGAAAGAATGGTTGCACGAAATGATGAACCGCAGCGACGCCGGGAAAAAGCTGGTCGACATTGATTACGATGTTTATGCTGAAGGGGAGGCTGTTCTGGGTTGGCTGAATGCGACCGTTTCATTTTCAGGAAAAAACACTGACTGGAACCTATTTGCCGAGAATCTGATGAAAGCGTTGAGCCAACATTTTGATGCTGTTTCGGCTTCGGTTGGACATGTGAAAATGATGATCGAGTCGGGTAGTGGTTATGCAACGGTCAATCTGACGGGAACAGGCAAAACACTGATTTTAAAAGGAATGGCCGGAACGGGTGAGTCTGCCCGCCTGACTTTAAATGCACGGGTTGAGATGTCTCCTGAATCGCTGGAAAAGCTGGTGAAACAAATTCTAACAGAACAAAGTGCCGGATTAAAGCAGACAATTATGGCATGGCGTTGCCTGAGTCCGGGCAGACCCAATCCGACATTCAGGTACGACTACGTTGTGCCCGCATACAAATAGCAGTGCTTCTGAAATCAATCCTTTTGATTTTTATTGTGGCGTGGTGAGCAGAGAATCGTTGGCTTTCAATACAAAAACCTGCTTCTCAAGCTTGGCAATTTCTTTTTTTCGAAGAGCAAGTACATTGATGTATCGCTGGCAATTGGCTTTATGCTGCTCGTCATTTTCGTTAAACTCGATGTATGACTTGGTGATCCATTCAATGGCCAGGTCGGGATGTCCTTCCATTTCGCAGGCCAGGGCCATGTTGAATTTGGCTTTGGCTGCAATATGCGCATTTTTGCTTTTTGCCATTGTATTCCAAATTTCGGCAGCTTCTCTCCAGTTATTTTTTAAAGCCAGCTTTTCGGCCTTCAACATTTCCGTATTATTCGACTTATAGTACATTCGGCTAACCGTAATCCAGGAGGGAAGTAGTTTACTGCCAAAATATTCGCCCTCTATACCGGCACATTTTTCCAGAATTTTTCCTGATCGTTTGTTTTTTAGATCGGAAAGATTGAAATTCTGCGAGTTGAATTGTAGCGTATCTTTTTGATCAAGGTAATAAACATTCGAGTCGTTCTTCAGACTGATTGTCCATCTCATTAAAGGCGTTGTGTGAAACAACGTTTCTGTACCAAGATCAAGAATTGCACTATTCAGGTGAAAATAATCCAAAAAAATAAGCAAATCGGCCTTCGATTTTTCTGTTAAAATTCGCCGCGAATCATCGCTGGATGGTCCGTAAATGAATATATTTAAGCTATCACGATAGTTATTTACCTGTTCAAAATTTCCATTTTTGCTGATGTAATCTGCTGCTGCATCGACACACTTATTAGACAGTTGGCTGTATCTAACGGTTGTGTCGATAAAAACTTTTTCGGCACTGATATAACCAATCTTGAATGTATCCGACTGGTATTTATCTCGTTTGTAAAATGCAACAGTTCGAACGGTATTCGGAATAGTAAAGGATGCAGGTTTCATCACTTCAACGCTCACCGAGCCAATTTGGTCTGTTATCAGGCAAGACGAAAGCATCCCAGCGAGAATCACGATATAAAGAACAATATTTTGGTGCGTTTTCATCAAGTCAGTTTTGTATTTACAAGTTTCACTAAAAGGATGTTAGTGATTCTCATTCTGTATTTTCAGTTTTTCGAGTTCGATCTTTCGCTTGAATAAAACAGCCGAATATTCTTTAATTGCCTGATTGATATTCTTTAAAAAAAGACCTGGGCTTTCCTGAGCGCCCTGTTCACATAAATCCAGCGCTTTTTCGGTATCACCATCCATTTCGCTGGCTAATGCCAAATCGTATAATGCAATGATCCGGTTCTTTTTATTCGAATTGCCTGAAATTTCTTGCCACATCGCTTTTGCTTTGTCCCAATCACCTTTTTTCGCGAGCGCTGAAGCGACTTGTAAATCCGGATTGATGTTCGACATGATCTCGCGGTAAACCATGGTCCAGCCCGGAATGATATGTTTGGCGTAGTCATTGGCAATTACCGCTGCCGCAAGCTTGATTGCTTCCTTTTTTTCGGGTAGTTTTATTTTTCTGTAATTTCCGTTGTCGTCGTAGCCATCCCAATATAAAGTGTCGATTTGTTGATGACGGTCAGTAATTTTACCCGCATGGGTATCATATACCGACCAAATATTGGAAGTGATAACATTTACTTCTGGACTCTGATAGTTGTCATCTACTTTATAGAAACATGAAAACATATCAAGCAGAATCAAGGCGTCTGCCTGGTTTCTCGTGGCCAATGACTGGTACCAACTGTTTATTGCCGGGCGAATTTCTTTTACCTTTTTTTCCTGAAAAGCATCTGCCGGAATTGCGAAAATACTATCAAAACGATTATGTAACCTTAGTTTATATGCGAGGCTGTCAATGCAGATTTGTTTCGCCTGTAAATCAATGTCAATTATCTTTGGGTCTTTTATCAGTTTCCCGTTTGATAAGTGGTAGCTCTGCAGCGTATCTGATTCATATTTCAGATTTCGGGAAACAATTCCAACGGTGTGAACATACGCAGGAAATGTATAGCTGGAAGGTTTATAAACTTCGATCGGATATCTCTCGAACGTGATGCAGGAGCTTAAGCTCAATAACCCGACCAACCAAAGCAAACCGGATTTGCGTGCCATGATGTTATTTTTTGTTGATGCTTTCCTTTCGGGCCTGCAATTTTTTTAGGTAAACCTCAGTTTGATTCCGGTACTGAGAATAGTAAGACTTTACTCCCCAATCAATTGCAGCATCAATATCGCCATTTAGTTCACTCAACAATGCCATGTTGAATTCTGCCTTACTCCTTATTTTTTTGCTCTTCGATTTGGCTAATTTGGCCCAATATACTGCGGCTTCATCATATTTATTTTCCTTCATCAACTGTTCGCCCTTATCATCTTTCCTGCTGAAAAGGAAATAGCCACGTTTTTCCTGAATCCAGTTTGGCGATATTTTACTGTCGATGTCGAGAGCAATTTTTATGCCAGCATTTATCATAGCTTGTTTAATGCTTGGTAACTTTTCAAACAAACCTTTCTGTTCAACATCAGCACTTTCCCAATAAATGGTATCTGTCGTTTCGATGTCTTTCATGTATGGATTTAATCCCGGTTTGTAAATCCTGAAGACAGCATCATATTTCAGGTCGAGTGTGGCATAATACGAGTAAGCAAAACCCGTGAAGCGATCAATATATTTTTCAGAAGAAAAATCTGCCATCACTTTGGAATAGAACCGTTCCAGTACCATCACAGCGTCGGTGTTAAACCGGTCACAAATATCTGCAACTTCGCTTTGCGAAAGAGTATCCGGAAGTTGTTCATAAGAGATGCTGCGTTTAAGATCGCGCTCAACCGGAATTACCACGTCATACCTTCCGGATTCAAACATAAGTGCTGCCAGAGCTTTGATAGTGGTATCCGCCGCCATGCTGTCGAGTGCAATTTTCGACAACTGGTAACCGTTTCTGTAAAAATACTGCTGAAGCGAATCCTCGGGATAGTTGGCAAACTGGTCACTCATGGCACGGTTCATCAGGGTAACACTTTGAATGTCATCAGGTAGCTCGTTTTTCGCCGGAAGGGCATTTTCAATGGTCATGGTTGCAAAATAGCTTTTGCACGAAACGAGCATTGTCAACACCGCCAATAACAATCCTATTTTTTTGAATGACCCCATCTTCTGCTAATAAATTCCCCAATATTTCCTAAAAAACCACTCAACGCCCAGGGTAAAAACCAAAACAAAGAATAACAGGCGGAGGTTGATCCATTCATCCTGAATTGTTTGTTTGTGTACCTGTGTGGCAATTTGACGATTGTTGCGAACTTCATCAACTAACATGCCATAGTTGTTTATCGTGTAAAATTTGCCCCCACTTTGATTTGCCAACTGGAATAAAACATCGAAGTCGGCTACTGTGTTCTGCGTTTCAACCTCATTTTTAACAATGCTGAAATTTCCTTTTTCATGATAAGCCTGGACTCCAAGCTGAGTTGTCGCCTCGAACGAATAGTCGCCTGGCAACAGGCTTCCTGCATTAAGCGAATAGTGATCTTCTGTCCTGTCAAACAGGTATTTAAGTTCCTTCTGTTCTGCATTTTTAATCACAATTTCAACTTCTGGTGTATTAACCAGTTCATAGCTGTCGTTGTATAATTCGGCTGTAAATTCAATATTGTCAGTTTCCTGAAAAAGGGCAGGATAGTAGATGTTAAAGTTATCTTCATTCTCACGCAAGGCCAGGTACTGCACCATTTTCTGAATCAGTTCGTCGAACGCTTCGTGGTTTCCATTGGCCTCAAAGTCGGCCAGTCGCCAGCGCCAAAGTCCTTCGCCGACAATGAATCCTGTTTTTCGTCCTTTGTTGGTTCCCAGGGCAAGCAATGTTTTTCCGGTTGTTATTCCTTTCATATTCTGAAACGCCAGGCTCTGAATTGACGGCCGCAACCCGGTGTTCCCAAAAGGCGCGATTAATGGCGGCATTGTTTCGAGGGTTTGCTTTGTTTCGTCGGACAGGACAAAGAGCGAAAAGTTATTATCAAACCTTGGCTGAACTTCCTCAGTATTTGTACTGGCAGATATGCTTAGTCCTGCTTCAACCGAGTTGAATTGCGGCAAAAGGGAATTTGGTCCGACTACAAACAAAACAGGAGTTCTGGCACTCATAATCCGGGATAAAAGCTGGCTCGCCGCGTTTTTTTGCGAAGGCAACTGGTTCAAAACGATCAAACCATAACTCGAAAGACTATCCGGAGCGAAAATTCCTGTAACAAGCTTTACGTCATAGTTTTGAAGTTCCAAAAGGCTATTGCGAATAGCTCCCATGTCCGGATGTGGGCCATCACTGAGCAATAAAATTTTCTGTTTGTTTTCCAGAACCTGTATCACAAATTCAAATTCATTGTTGTTCAGGTTTGTTTCACCCTGCATTGGCTGAATCTTGATTTTATAATGTTGCATACCTGCCTTATCTGCTTCCGGATTTGCAAATTCCAGTTTAAAATCATCATCGGAGCCAACAGATACCGAACCTGAATATACTGCGGCCCCATTGTTTTCGATGCTGAAATATGCCATCTGATTTTTAAGTCCGGAGAATTTCAGCTCAATTTCCACTGGAAATTTGTTTTTCAGATAGGCTGTTTTATTGGTGCGAACATTGCGAATCGTCGCATCGATGCGGCGGGTTGTGTCTCCGGTGCCAATGGCATAAACAGGAAATGGCAGGCCGCCAACCAAATTGGCCGGATTCTGTCCCTGGTTATATATTCCATCGCCAGCCAACACGAGCGCCCCGATATTTTTATTGATATAGTAGCTTTTTACCGATTTCAGGATTTGTCCGTAATCGGAGCGACTCTCGTTTCCGGAGAATTGATCCGAGTTCTCGGCCTTTTCTCCAAAAGTCCAGAAATCAAGCTGATAATCGTCGCCTAGTTTACTTTTTAGCTGAGCTTTTAATTGTCCAATTGCGGCAGAGCCACTATGCATCGATCTGGAATTGTCGATAGCAACAGCGATCACCGGTAACTGTTTTATTTTCTTAGAACGCTCAACCAGCGGAGAAAGCAGAAAAAGGAAAATCAGTATTAAAGTCAGAAATCTGAGGAACGCCAGCAGTCCTTTCTGCAATGTTGAAAGTGTATTGTTTTCAGGATTCCTGAAATAAAGGTAATAACTGATTGCCGCCGAAACCGGAACAAACAACAAGATGAAAAGTCCGGCCAGGGTATGTTCGAAAGTGATTTCCAATTTTGTGTTGCTGTTTTTTGAAAGATTCAAAAATAACAAACTTCAACAAACAACTTGGCAGTTTACGTTACTTTCTGTTCAGCAAAAACGTTAGGGAAAAGAGGTCGATCATGTTTATTTTTGAGGTGCAAAAGAACAGCCTGTTGTTGAAATATTTTACTAGTTTTAGTCGTTCAACTCAGACGAATGCTGATGGCAGAATGCGGAAAGATAAAGTTATTTCAATGAAGTATCTCATCCTGATTTTAATCTTCGGATTTTTCCTGAATACGAATGCGAATGCCCAATATTTCCAGACCGGGCAAGACCCTTCGTCTATTCGCTGGCACCAGATTAATACGGCAAATTTTCAGGTAATTTATCCTGATGAATTTGAAAATGAGGCACAACGTGTGGCTTTCGTGCTCGATAAAGTTTTTCAGTATGGTACGAAAACACTAAATCATCAGCCCAAAAAGATTTCAGTGGTTTTACATACGCGAACGGTCAACTCAAATGGTTTGGTTGGCTGGGCACCTAAAAGAATTGAGCTTTTTACTACGCCCAATCAACAAATTTACTCGCAGGACTGGCTCGAACAACTTGCTTTGCACGAATTCAGGCATTCGGTACAGATGGACAAAATTCAAAGCGAGATGCCTTTTTTGTTAAAAGCTATATTTGGAGAACAGGCTACTGCAGCGGTTGTAGGCGCCTATTTGCCGTTTTGGTTTCTGGAGGGCGATGCCGTGGTGACAGAGACAGCCCTTTCGAAAGCCGGAAGAGGTCGATCGGCTGCATTCGGCATGGAATATCGAGCGCAACTGGTTGAAAAAGAAAAATATTCATTCGACAAAGCTTACCTCGGCTCGTACCGCGATTTTGTGCCCGACTATTACAAAATGGGGTATTTGCTGGTTGGTAAAACGCGCGAAAAATTTGGTGCCCAATTATGGGAGCAAACCTTAGATCGAATTGGCAATTCCCCGTTCTCGCTCACTCCATTGAATTCGACAGTGAAAAAAATCAGCGGACTTGGAATTAAGGATTTATATAACAATACTTTCGACGAACTTCGGACTGAATGGAAAAAGGAAATCAGCAATAAAAAGATCGACACATTAGCCATTTTGTCGCCAAAGAAGAAAAATTACACAGCTTATTTATATCCTGAAATTTATAACGACTCGCTCATTTTTGCTTACCGCACATCGCTCGACGATATTGGACGTTTTGTGCTTGTTTACCCTGATAAAACCGAAAAAATTGTCTTCACACCCGGCTATCCGTTCGAAGAATCGGTTTCGTTGCGAAATAACCTGGTCATTTGGGCTGAGCAACGCGCTGATCTTCGATGGACTCATGCCGAAAAATCGGTTATCCGTATTTTAGATTTAGAAAACCGAAGAGTGCGGGAAATCAAGCCGTCCAACAAACTATTTTGCCCGGTAATTTCTCCTGATCTGAAAATGTTTGCTGCGGTAGAAGTCGATCCTTCCAACGATTTTTACCTCTCCGTTTTTGATCTGGCCACTGGCAATATGATTTGCCGTTTTAAAACTGATGATAATCAGTATTTTTTCACGCCCTGCTGGGACGATAAAGGCACGAAACTGTTTGTCGTTTGCCTGTCAAACCAAGGCAAATACCTGGCATCTTATGATTTAAAGAACAAGCAACTTAATAAGCTCACCGACGCGACTTATGCAAACCTGAGCAATCCGGTGTATCATTCTGATTCGGTAATTTTCTCTTCCGATTTTTCGGGAACTACTGATGTGTACCGGTTAGATCTTCATTCTGGTAAAATTCAGCAAATTGCCGGCGTTCCTTTTGGCGCATTTTTTCCGACAGTTTCATCCGACAATAAATTGATTTTCTGTAATTATAATTCCTCAGGATTTCAACTTGCCTCGCTGGATCTCTCAAAAAAAGATAATTTTCTGAAAGTTGACGATTTGCAACTCCGGCCTGATTCGCTTGCTGAGCATCTGGCAGCACAGGATGCCGGTGTTCCTGATTTTTCAGGAGCCACAGAGCATTCTTTTCCAACCAAAAAGTATTCGAAAGTCGGTCACCTTTTTAATTTTCACAGTTGGGCGCCCGCCTACATCGATGTAGATAATTACGAAACGCGACCTGGATTTTCTTTTTTATCGCAAAATAAGTTAGGTACAGCCGAAACCCGTATCGGCTACGATTACAATACTTCCGAAGAAACCGGGCAGTACAGGGTAAATTTCACCTATCGCGGATTATTTCCTGAAATTACGACTGAATTTATTACCGGGAAACATGCCTCTAACTACCTGGAAATAACGAATACACTAAATGCCCGGCATGAAATTGTAGACAGCGATACGACCCTGCACCGCTACACTTTGAATGAAACCAGCGCTAAAGTAGGACTAAGCCTTCCTCTAAATCTTTCGCGAGGCAAGTATTCGCGTTCTCTTTATCCTGAAATTCAGTATACTTTCAATCGGGTGTCGCAGGATGCTGCAGCTCCTTCCGATTTTTACTCGGGCGACTACCATGCAATGACCTACCGGATTTTCTTTGCCAATGCGCTAAACAGGTCGCAACAAAGCCTGATAACAAGATGGGGCCAGAAATTCGACTTTGTGTTCAAGCATACGCCATTTAAGGGTAATGATTTGGGTACAATGGCGGGAGTTGAGTCTGTGTTGTATTTCCCTGGCCTGGCAAAGAATCATGGATTGAGAGTTTATCAGGGATTTCAGGATAAGGTATTTAGCAGCAGTTATTCTTTTTCCGACCTTGTCAGTTTTCCGCGCGGGTTCCAAAGTTACCGGAATAACCGAATGTATTCGTTGGCCGTCGATTACAAGTTTCCCATTTCGTATCCTGATTTAAGCATCGGAAAGCTATTCTATATCAAAAGGTTAAGATCATCATTGTTTTATGATTTTGCGTGGCTGGCCCTTCCGGCTCAGGATCAGGAAGGCAAAATCTGGCTGAATTATCATGAGTTGAATATGAAGTCGATGGGGATTGAGCTCATGTCTGATCTTCATGTGCTGCGGTTCTTCGCGCCAATCTCTGTCGGTTTAAGAACTGCATACAGGCCAGATTATCAGGATTTCCAGTTTAACCTGCTCCTGTCTGTCAATTTCAATGGTTTTTAGTACGATGAAGGGTGAGTAGCGTAATTTCGGGTCTCATCTCAACACGGCCCCAAAAGCCAACTGTTCCAAGTCCCCTGTTTATATAAAGGTATTTATTTCCCCAGCGGTAAAGTCCGCCCCATATTTTACTGATAATGTACATCGGGCTGAACTCTATGCCCGCAATGCGTATTCCAAACTGTCCGCCATGTGTATGTCCTGAAAGTGTTAGCGGAATATCGGTTTCAGGAGCGATAACCGTAGCCCAGTGAGCTGGATCGTGGCTCATTAAAATACGGAACATTCCTGATGGAATTCCTTGCGTCGCCTGATCGAGATTAGCGTATTGGGGGAAAGGTTTATGTCCCCAGTTCTCAACGCCAATGATAGCAAAGGCTGTATCTTTCACCGCCACGCGTTCCCATTGATTAAGTAACAGTACAAAGCCACTGTTTCTGACGCCATTTTCAATTGCTTCAAGATTTTTTTCCTTACTAACAGAATCGGGCCACTCATAATAGTCTCCGTAGTCGTGATTTCCCTGGATAGCATAGTTGCCGTATTTTGCCTTCATTTTTCGAAGGCTCGGCTCAAATCCATTAATCTCGTCGCCAAAATTATTTACGACGTCACCCGTAAACAGCAATAAATCAGGATTTAGCTTTTCTATTATTTGGCTTGCTTTGTCAACTGTCGCTGTGTTTTTTTCGAAACTACCAAGATGCAGATCCGAAATCTGCACAATTTTAAATCCATCCATTTGCTCGGGTAAATCGCTGAAATACAAATCCTGTTCCTCAAGTCTGATATTGTAACGATCAACCGTGATTCCCCATAAAATCACCAGAAATGTACTCAGGCTCAATAGAAATGAACCATTGACGATAATCAATTGCCTCCGTTTATTGGATAGCAATCGAACCAAAAAAGAAAAGGCAGTTGCGAGTGCAAAGATGGACTTTGGAATCAAATTCAAAAATGAAAGTGAAATGACAAAATAGAAGAAGTTGTAGCTACGACTTTGCCGAATGACTTCAGGATTACCATAAGAGTAGAGTAGAAGTCCTGTCGTAACAACGGAGCTTAAGATAAAGAGTGTAGAAATAATATTTCGAAACTTCATATTGGTGTTTGAGCTTAGTAACCGGATTCCGATAAAAGCGACGACCTCAAGGATAATCACAATCACGAAAAACAAAACCAGTACCGACGACGGAATTCCTCTCATAGACTTAAAACTAAAGTGTGATGAAAAATAAGCCTTTTTTTGAAGGCTCGACAATTTGAACCCTGAAATTACCATTAAGTTTTACCCTACAGACAAATCTTTTGCAGACGTCTAATAAATTGGTTGCATATATTTTTATAATAAGCATCTGTAAATCAATATTAATAAAAGAGTTTTGTGTGATTTTGATGCCCTGAGGATCGGGTATTTTAATTTGCTCCAGCAGAAAGACAGAAATATCAAAGAAAATACGATTAAGACAACCAATGAAGAAAAATAATATTTCTAATCACACCAAAGAATATGTGAGACTTTGGTTTTGCATTTCTATGCGTTTTAATTTTCCGATTGGGACCTTGATCGGGGAGAAGTTGATTGCGAAGAAAGATAATTTACAAATATGAATAAAATAATGTCATCAAAATAATTCACTATTCTAAATAATTAATATACCATACAAATATAAATTCACTATTTGAGTTTGAAATTTTAGATATTATTCGAGTGTTGTTTATAGATGTGATAATAATATATAAGCGATAAATAAGTTCAATAAAAATCAATATAAAATATTTATTTTCAATTTATTACATTGATTTAATTAAGTTTAATTTAAACTAATTATTCAGGAGTGTTAATAATTAGCATATTTGATATATATTGCTTACTTTAATATCAATATAATCAATATTTTAGTGTATTTATATATAGTTTAAGTTTAAAATATTTGAAGTTAATGCCTTCGTAGTAATGTTAATTGATTACATTTGTAATTAAGTGTGAGTTACAAATAAAAATCAATCAATTAAATTATTTTATTACATTTGTGTATTGTAAAATTTACATTTAAATATGGAGAATCGAATCAGGAAATTTATGGATTATAAAGGCCTGACTTCTTCTGAATTGGCTGATACAATAGGAGTGCAACGCTCCAATGTTACTCACGTGCTGCAGGGGCGAAACAAACCCAGCTTTCAATTCATTGAAAAGTTATTACAGGCCTACCCTGAACTCAATGCGAAGTGGCTGCTTCTGGGTAACGGAAGCATGGTCGATAATCCTGGAAAAGCCCGCACATTGTTTGATCAGGAAACAGAGAAATCGGCAGTAGTGCCGAAACAGGAAACGACGGTGCGAGAGATTACGCAGGAACCCGTTTCAGGCCCAATTCCTCCGCCTGCCCCGGATATCGAGAAAAAAGAGGAAAAAATAACTCATCAAAATGAGTTCAAGGATCAGTTTTTCAGTTCAGAAAAGGCAATTGAACGATTAGTCATCTTTTATAAAGATCAAACTTTTAAAGTTTACAATCCTTCCCTTTAAACTTTTTGAACTATATTTGCCGTCAAATTCCAGCGCATGAAAAAGACGGTGACAGACTTTCTATTGCTTGAAAACAAGCAACTTAATAAAGATAATTTTAAACTACTACTGAAGTCTCCGGTTCCTGTTGCAGATATTTTACCTGGTCAGTTTATCAATGTTGAAATAAAGGATGCTTCTGAGATTTTCCTTCGCAGACCTTTTTCTATTCTTGATGTCGATCAGGAAAATCAAACCATCAGTTTACTGGTAAAAATACTCGGGCGAGGCTCACGAAAGCTCACAGAAGCAAAGGCAGGGCAGTCTATAAGCGGCATATTTCCACTTGGGAAATCGTTTTCAATACCCGAAAAAACAGATCGTATCTTACTAATTGGAGGCGGAAGCGGGGTTGCACCTATGTTCTATCTTGCCAAAATTTGTGGCTTGCCGCCCGAACAGGTAACTGTTCTGATTGGTGCACGCAGTTCGGCTGACCACGTTGATGTTTCGGCATATAAAGCATTTGGCCGATTTGAGTTTGCAACCGAGGATGGTTCTCTTGGCGAAAAAGGCTATGTAACTAATCATTCTGTATTTTTAAATGATCTTGGAACGTTCGACAAGATATATACCTGCGGACCCGACCCGATGATGAAGGCTGTAGCCAGGAAAGCTGCAGAATTAAACCTATTCTGCGAAGTTTCGCTCGAAAATATGATGGCTTGTGGCTTTGGTGTCTGCCTTTGTTGTGTGGAAGACACAAAAGCTGGTCATAAATGCGTTTGTACTGATGGACCTGTTTTTAACATTAACGATTTGAAATGGTGAATCTTGGAGTAAAAATTCACAATCTTGACCTGAAGAACCCGGTAATGACCGCTTCGGGTACTTGTGGTTTTGGTGAAGAAATTGCCGATTTTATTGATCTTTCGGCATTGGGTGGAATCGTTGTTAAAGGGACAACGTTGAAACATAGAGAAGGTAATCCGTATCCGCGAATGGCTGAAACTCCATCGGGAATGCTGAATGCTGTCGGACTTCAGAATAAGGGTGCCGGCAATTTCATAAATAACATCTATCCCCGGATTAAAGATCTGGATACACACATTATTGTGAATGTAAACGGATCTACCATAGATGATTATGTGGCGCTAACTGAACGATTGAATGAGTTGGACCGGATTCCGGCAATTGAGTTAAACATCAGTTGTCCGAACGTTAAAGAAGGCGGAATGGCCTTTGGAATTAGTTGTCCTTCTGCCGAAGCCGTTGTTCGGGCAGTTCGAAAGGTTTACGATAAAACGTTGATTGTGAAATTATCGCCAAACGTAACAAGCATTGCCGAAATTGCAAAGGCTGTTGAAGGACAGGGTGCGGATTCGGTTTCATTAATCAATACGCTACTTGGTATGGCTGTGAATGCTGAGACCAGAAAACCGGTTTTATCGACAGTAACTGGTGGATTATCCGGTCCGGCAGTGAAACCGATTGCCATCAGGATGGTTTGGCAGGTTTATAATGCTGTTAAAATTCCTGTAATCGGAATGGGTGGGATTATGAATGCCACGGATGCACTCGAATTCATGATAGCCGGGGCATCTGCGATACAAGTAGGAACGGCTTTGTTTAAAGATCCGACTATTCCGGTTCAAATTATTGACGGATTGGTTTCTTATATGGAAAAACATGGAATTCAGGGTGTTAATGAAATAATTGGGAGTTTACAATGCTGAATTCAGAAAAGAGAATAATTCTGTTCAGGCGTTTGTCATGTATTTTGTCAATCCTGATTTTTCTTACGGCTTGTGGTGGAGAAGGGCAAAAGAAAGAAGAAAAAGATGAACCGCTTAAGGAAGAAGTAAAGGCTGGGTTAAACTTCAAACTCACCAATACCATTTCCGAGTTTTCAGGTCATAAATTCATTGAAAAAGAAGCGAAAGATTTTCTTCGGCAATGGAATCTGACTGGTTTGAGTATGGCCATCGTGAAAAACGGAAAGCTTGTTTATGCACATGGTTTTGGTTTTGCCGATGCCGAGGCACAGCAGGCAGTGGAACCCGGAGATATTTTCCGTATCGCAAGTGTCAGCAAGCTCATTACTGCAGTTGCTATCATGAAACTGGTGGAAAAAAAACTTATTTCTCTTGATTCAAAAGTCTTTGGTCCTCATGCTATCCTGAAGGATTCTGTTTTCAATAAAGTTGTTGACAAACGGTTATATGAGATCACCGTGAGGCAGTTGCTGGCACATTCAGGAGGTTGGTCGCTTGCTTATGGAGATCCGGCGTTCAACTCGCTGGTTGTACTCGAAAAAACAGGAGAATCCGGTGCAGCAACCATTGACTCTTATTGTCGGTTCGTTGCCTCGCGAAAGCTTCATTTTGCTCCAGGAACACGTTCGTCTTACTCAAATATGGGTTATATGTTTCTGAGCAAAGTGATCGAAACGGTTTCGCACAAATCGTATGAAGATTTTGTTCGCAACGATGTTTTAATTCCTAACGGAATATTCGATATGCACATCGGAAAGAGCTTCCTTGAAGACCGAAGACCGAATGAGGTAAAATATTATGAAGCGGAAGATAGCCAGCTCATTCCGGCTTTCGATGGCTCAGGAAAAATGGTACCAAAACCTTATGGTGGAAACCCGATTGAGTTGCTGAGTTCTGCCGGGGGATGGGTTGCTTCGTCAATTGAACTTGCAAAACTGATGGTGATGATCGACGGGTTTAAAAGTTATCCCGATATTATTCCGCACAGCCTGATCAACCAAATGGTTGACGACACAAAAACCAGGGGCCCACTTGGTTGGAAAACTGTTAAGAAAAACGGAGACTGGATCAGGACCGGAAGCATGGCCGGAACTTCTGCAATTATGAAACGCCAGAGCAATGGATTTTGCTGGGTTGTACTGATTAACACCAGTAGTTGGAAAGGTCCTCGTTTACCAGCCTATATTAATTATATGATGGGCAAAATAGAAAAGAAAAATCTGGCATGGCCCAAAAATGATTTATTTACTTACGAGCCGATTTCACAATAAAATAAACGCTTTCCCAAATAGAAGAAGATGAATTATCCCGCATAGTTCATCTTTTGTTTTTTTACCCTACAACCTTTTTCCCGAAAGGAAGGTTTCAATCATTGTGTATTTATATGAGTGCTGAAACAAGTGCCCAAAACACTCGCACAATTTGGATAAATAGATCTTGAACTTTTCAATCTGAATCTTGTTTGTTTGATCGGAAAACATGAAGATTTTAATGTTAAATAATTAAATAATATGTCTGAATTTAAAATTCAAATGCCAAAACTTGGTGAAAGTGTTCAGGAAGCTACCATCACCAAATGGTTTGTAAAGGAAGGAGATAAAGTAGAAGAAGATGAAGCATTGTTTGAAGTTGCTACCGACAAAGTCGATTCGGAAATTCCATCGCCGGTCGAAGGTATTATAAAAAAAATATTGTTCCCGGTGAACTCTTTGGTCCCGGTTGGCGAGGTAGTCGCTATTATTTCGCTTGAAGGAGAAGATGGACCTGACTCAGAGCCAGTTGTCGAAGAGTCTAAAATTTCAGCTGAACCTGAAAAACCTCAGGAAAAAGCTAAAAAAGCAGTAGAGGAACCCGTACAGGTAAGTGCGCCAGTGAAAGAAGATAAAGCGGTTCAAGCAGAGACTGTTCAGCCTGAATCCTCGAGGTTTTATTCGCCACTCGTTCTTTCAATCGCCGCAGCAGAAAAGGTGAGCATGACTGAATTGGAATCCATTGCAGGTTCAGGACAAAACGGACGTGTTCAGAAAAAAGATATTTTGACCTATGTGGAGAACCGCAAAAATGGAGTTGTTGCTACACAAAAAGAAGCTCCCGCATCAGCTCCCAAAGAAGTGTCTAAGCCTTCATCTCCTGAAGTGAAAGTCTCGATGTCGATTGGTGCAGCCGATCAAATCATCGAAATGGACCGCGTCCGCAAAATCATCGCCGATCACATGGTGATGTCGAAGCAGGTTTCGCCACACGTTACTTCTGTTGTGGAAGCCGACGTAACCAACCTGGTTTTATGGAGAAACAAGGTGAAAGATCAGTTTCAGGAAAAATATGCCGAAAAGATCACTTTTATGCCTGTTTTTACCGAAGCTGTTGCCAGGGCTATTACCGAATATCCGTTACTGAATTCGTCGGTTGACGGGCATAAAATCATCATCCATAAGGATGTCAACATTGCAATTGCAGTTGCCAAGCCCGATGGAAACCTGGTGGTGCCGGTTATTAAGAATGCCGAACAGAAAAATCTGGTTGGTCTGACCAAAAACCTGAACCAACTTGCTGAAGCTGCCCGCAAAAATAAACTGACTGTTGAAGACTATCAGGGTGGAACATTCACCATCACGAATTTTGGATCGTTCAGAAATATCATCGGGACGCCAATTATCAACCAGCCACAGGTTGCCATCCTGGCTACCGGAAGCATCGAGAAAAAACCTGCTGTGATGGAAACTCCAACCGGTGATGCCATCGTTGTACGCCATAAAATGTTCCTTTCACTTTCGTATGATCACCGGATTATCGATGGTGCGCTTGGAGGTGCTTTTCTGAGACGAATAGCAGATATTCTTGAAGAATTCAGTATTGATCGCGAAGTTTAACTACATAATTTAAAGACAGATATATGAATACAGTTCCAAAAGTATTTTCGGTTAAAACCACACCCAAAGAAATACTTGAAAAATGGTACCGATTGATGACTTTAGGCAGGGCGCTCGACGAAAAAGCGCCGAATTACCTGAAGCAGGCCATTGGCTGGTCGTATCATGCACCGTATGCCGGGCACGACGGAATCCAGCTTGCAATCGGGCAATATTTTGAAAAGAAAGTAGATCACATCTTTTTATATTACCGCGACATGCTGACGGCATTGTCGTGTGGCCTTACAGCCGAAGAAATTATCCTGAACGGGATATCGAAAGCTACCGATTTAACCAGTGGAGGGCGACACATGTCGAACCATTACGCGAAACTGGAGTGGAACATTCACAACGTTTCTTCTTTAACAGGAAACCACACCTTGCATGCAGTAGGCGTTGCCCGGGCCATTAAATACTATGGAGAAAAGGCAGTTGCAATCAGTGTCCAAGGCGAGTCGTCTTTGTCAGAAGGCTATGTTTATGAAGCTATCAATGGAGCATCTAAAGAAAAACTTCCGGTGATTTTTGCAGTTCAGGATAACGGATTCGGTATTTCTGTACCGAAAAAAGATCAGACAGCTAACAGAAAAGTTGCCAATAATTTTACCGGGTTTAAAAATCTGAGGATCATCCATTGTAACGGAAAAGATGTTTTCGATTCGATGAACGCCATGCACGAAGCAAAACGCCATGCACTGGAAACTAGTATGCCCGTTATTCTTCAGGCCAACTGTGTCAGGATTCATTCGCACTCAAATTCCGACAGGCACGAGTTATACCGTTCGGAAGAAGAGCGAAACTACGTTCAGGATTATGACCCGCTGGTTAAATTTAAACGTATGTTGCTGCGCTACAATCGATTTACAACGGATGAACTGGAAGCCATAGAAAACGATGCGAAAAACGAGTTGAAGGAAGCCCACAGGAATGCGCTGAAGGCTCCGGATCCTGATCCAAAAACTTATCTCGATTTTGTTCTTCCTGAACCCTATATTTCGACTAAATATCCTGAAGGAACACATCAGGAAACAGGTGAAAAGAAAAAGCTAATCACCGGTTTAAATGAAACACTCAAAGCTGAATTCAGAAATAATCCAGACACCTTTATTTGGGGGCAGGATATGGCTAATAAAGACAAAGGCGGTATCTTCAACGTATCAAAGGGACTTCAGGCCGAATTTGGCCCGAAAAGGGTGTTTAACGCGCCAATTGCCGAAGACTTTATCGTCGGAACGGCTAACGGGATGTCGCGATACAGCGACAAAATCCGGATTGTCGTTGAAGGTGCAGAGTTTGCTGATTATTTCTGGCCGGCTATGGAGCAATATGTCGATTCGAGCCACGACTACTGGCGTTCGAACGGACAATTTACGCCTAATGTAACAATTCGTCTTGCCTCTGGCGGTTACATCGGCGGTGGTTTATACCACTCGCAAACCATCGAAGGCTCATTGGCATCGATCCCCGGCGTTCGGATCGTTTATCCATCGTTTGCTGACGATGCTGCCGGTTTACTCCGGACTGCCATTCGATCAAGAGGTTTGACCATGTTTATGGAGCCAAAAGCTTTATATAATGATCCGAAAGCTGCTACCGTTATTCCGGATGATTTTGAAGTCCCCTTTGG
>JAEWME010000020.1 GCA_023393265.1 Bacteroidota bacterium
AATTAGACGAGCCCGGATTATATTTGACACAAAATGCTCATGCGCTGTAAAAATTGAACCGGCCTGCCACAAAACACCAATCCGCTCCAGATAAGGAAAAACTACATTCTGGATGGTTTTATCAAACCCATACTCAGCAATTATTTTATCCAACACTTCGATAAAACCATCAACCTTCAGGTTGACAGTTTCAAAAAGCAACTGATCAGTAAACCGAGAGGAATCGTGTGCCTGAGCGCCCAAACGGAGTACTTCCGCCTGAAGTTTGGTATCATCATACTCAGCAACATTCGAAATTTTGTAGCCATTTTTCACCAGCATAGCCACATTCAAAATCTTTCTCACATCCTCATCCGAATATGAGCGGATATTTGTTTCTGAGCGATCCGGATCGAGAAGCCTGTATCGTTTTTCCCAAATCCGAATGGTGTGTGCTTTAATTCCTGAAAGATGCTCCAGGTCTCTAATTGAATAAAGTGTCATGACGGATACCTCCAATTTCCCTTACAAACCAAATTATCAAGCTGTTTCACTGATAAGATTCTAAAAAAACAATCGTAATTGAACATTGTTTTAAGTTTCTGAACAAAAAATAAACAAAACAAAAAATAACTTTCATAATTTATTCAAAATCAGCTATTATACAACAAAAGTGATTTATTGGAAGCCGGAATAATATTTTACGAATGAGATTAAACATACTTTGCTTCCTGCTTCTTTTCAGCTTTTTTTTTAGCCTTTGCTCAATCTGGCAATAAGTATGCACTTGTTATTCATGGGGGCGCCGGGACTGTCAGCAAGGATGAAATGACGCCTGAAATCAGAGATTCGCACCTGACAAAACTCCGAAAAACACTGGCTACCGGAGATTCGATTTAAAAAAACGGAGGAACAGCAATTTATGCTGTAGAAAAACAATCGCCATTTTGGAAGATTCGCCGCTTTTCAATGCCGGGAAAGGAGCCGTATTTACGCACGATGGATTGGTAGAACTCGACGCATACAGCAATGACAAACCTGGAACCGTTGGTTGTGTGGCCCTCGACAAAGAAGAAAATCTGGCTGCAGCAACTTCGACCAAACGCAAACATTTCCATGCAATTCAATACATCAGGGTTATTTAGGGTTACATCAAATCACACGGGGTCAGCGATGTAGCTATCTTCAAATAGAACAAGGACCTACCGTCGGGCAAGTCCTTTTCGCAGAGAAAAATGAACCAATCTATTTCGTAGATAAAACCCTTTCAGCAGGTAAAATGAGTGCAGCTCCAAAATAAACGAGGATCATTGCCGGATTGATAAAAGCGAACCAGGCGAAGGCCAACCGCAGGAACACGGGATCCAATTCAGGATTGATGTAATTGGAAATTCCGCCGATAACTCCGGCAACCAGTTTTTCGTTTGAACGTGTTAATCTTTTCATGGCTTGTGTTTTTAAGTTTCTGTTGTTGTTTCTGATATAATTGATCTTCAAAATTTTCTCCTGAACTGCGCTATTTCGCAAGGCTCAAGCCTTCAGGAGTCATACTCCAGGTTTTACCGGTCATTTCGCCGGGCCACATGTTGTTTACATTATCGAAACCGAAATGCAGTAAATCAAGCTTATCGCCCAGGTGTACCGATTTTCCGCGGGGAACGCGAATCACCACTTCCAACTCCTGGTTTCTCCATTTGTCGTTTTCGGCAAGTGTGAAGAAGCGATCGAGTACCAAAGTAGAATCGCGGCTGACAAGCTGGTAGTCGATGTGGTCGATATTTTGCTGAACCTCCGCCATACTTTTTCCGCGAGCTTGTTTCCTGACAATCACCGAAAAATCGGGAGAATCAGTCGCTTCAATTTCGAGTTCCGGATTTCCGGCTATGAGGTTGACATTTCCTTTCCGGATCAGCGAAAACTCGTCGAAGCGAACGTTCTTCCCGGTATCATCCAATCCGTCCACGTCATTCAGTTCAACATACAGCGTCTGGCAGTTGGCACAATTGATTGGCTTTGCGTCCGAAACAGAGTTCTTTTTACTGAAATTGCTGATTTGTCCGACACCAAGAACGGTGAGCAAAACAAGTGAGACCAGCCAAACGCCAAAAGCGCCAAGGCCAATCGCTCTGTTATTAGTCTTATACCTGAAAACCAACTTTGTGCCGATAAAAAATATGGCCAGCAGCGGAATGCCAATGATCAGGACAGCCAGTAGAATCATCACACTTACGAGGCCGGGATTGACAATATAGCCAACCATTCCGGAGAAACTAACGTCGGATGCAAGACCGGAAGTACTGGCGTGCATGAGCGAATTTCCAACGGCCATCGAAACCATCATGGCAACAAATCCGCCAAAACCCACCAAAATAAGAATTGCGCCGAATACGGTTGCCACCAGTCGGCCTAATCCTCTAGCCACAGTTGCCGAAGCTTTTCCGGCGGCACTTTTCCCTTTCTGGAAAGTTTCGGAGCGGGTAAATCCATTGAAACTTTCTTTCATTTCGGTCACTTCCTCCTGAACTGTTTTCTGTATGTTGGAGATAGTGGCTTCTACTCCTTTCATTTCAAGCCGTTGAGCAGTAGTTCGGGCTTTAGGCACCACAATCCAAAGTACCAGGTAAACAATTGCAGAAACGCCCACACCGACAAAAACGAGAAGTAAGAAAACGACTCTCAGGATGACAGGATCGATGTTGAAATAAGCGCTCATTCCGGAGCAAACCCCTCCCAAGACCCTGCTTTCGCCATCACGGTAAAGACGCTTTTTAGTTTTACCAGTTTTCGCCTCCTGCTTTGGTTGCGCAACCGATGCCGCTTCTTCGTCCATAAAATCCTCCGGATTTCCCATTCGGTGAATCAAATCGTCAACCCATCCTGCCGTAACAGCTTCGTTACCTTCGTCTATTTTCTGTTGCAGCAACTCGGCAATACGGGCTTCAATATCCTGAAGGATTTCCTGTCCGCCGGTCTGTCCCTCGAAATAAAGATTTAGTTTTTTCAGGTATTCCTGAAGTTTTTCGTAGGCATCTTCTTCAATGTGAAAAACCCGCCCGCTGATATTAATTGTGAATGTCTTTTTCATGGCTTTGTGTATTACATGTTTTCGTTGTGTTAGTTTCCTTTATTAATCTGAAAGACCGTATCGACCAATTCGTTCCACACTTTTTCGAGCTCCCCGAGAAATGATTTCCCTACCTCGGTAAGCGCGTAATATTTTCGCGGCGGGCCCTGGGCCGATTCTTCCCAGTGATATCCCAGGTAACCTTCATTTTTCAACCTTGTGAGCATTGGATAGAGTGTTCCTTCAACAACTACCATCTTCGATTTTTCCAGATTTTCAATGATGTCGCTGACGTATAGTGGCTTTGGTTCGAGTGCAAGCAGAATACAATATTCGAGCACTCCTTTACGCATCTGAGCTTTGGTATTTTCTAGTTTCATGGCTTTTCCTCCCGACCTGATTTAGTTTTTGGCTTTTTATTTTTACTGAAAATCTGATCAATAGCCCCACTTTTGGGTTTGGGCCATCCATGCCTCTATTTTCAGAGGTGTTGAATTCGAAGCAGTGAAAACCGCATCGTTAACCATCCAACTTTCGAGTTTAAGGTTTTCGTCACAATCGGAAGGTGCTGTAAAATTGGCTTCCTCAGTCATCCACGCTTCCACTTTCAGGGCTGGTTCTGCCTCAACTTCGACAGAAAGGTTGGTGCTTCCTGAGAAACTTTTAGTGTCGGTCATCCAGTCTTCCAAACCAAGAGACTGTTCTGTTTCAACAGTATTGATCTCGGTCGATGCAAAACTGGCATCATTCAGCATCCATGCCTCAACTTCCAGTTCCTTTTCTGTCTCAACTGATTCTGCAACAGCAGCAGCCGGTTTACCAACTATGCTTTCGGCAGATGAAGCATCGGCCGTGTAGATCATCTTACTGTATGCTGCGTTGGCAAAAAAGTCTTTCAGGAAATCCTGAGCGGAAACGGTCCAGGTGATAAGTACCAAACTACAGGCAACAACTGCAGCACGAGCGCACATTGTTTTCATTTGACCATTAAGTGTTTTCTGAGCATTGTTTGTTGTTTTCATGACTTTGTTCTCCTATTCTTTTAAATGTTTTCTGTTTCTGTTTTCTAACCGTAAGACGATTCATTTTTATTTCCGTTACAAC
>JAEWME010000222.1 GCA_023393265.1 Bacteroidota bacterium
CATCAAACTGCACCGGGCTCTTAATCCCGATTGACTGATCAGCACTAAAGGTTCCTGCAATGAAATCGATAATAACTCCGCCCCAGTCCATGCCAATGCCTGTTGCAGCAGGGTAACCGTTTTCAAAATCCGTCTTTCCGTAATACTTCGAGCGAACGTCGTTAAAAATCTGGTAGTGCTGGCTAACTTTTCCTTCGATTTTGACCAACCGTGTAATTTGCGCAATATAATTCCACTGCCGCAAAATGTCTGAAAAAGCCAGTTCTTCAGCCAAAAGAATTTGTTCTGCCAAACCGAAAGCCGCCGTACTCTGCACCAACAAGTCATCATGATCTTCATTGGATTGAAGGCCGGCAGCAAAAATCAACTTGGTTGTACCCCGACGGAAAACACACCAGCTAATTTCACCGCTTTTCTTTAGCGTAATTTCACTGGCCTGAGCACCCTCGAGCAGCGAAATCTCGAGCACAACCGAGGCATTGTCGGGCGACTGGGACAGTAGCGAGGTTGGCGGTAAATGAGTAAAGAATTTACTTGCGCAAGCGAATAATTTTTGTTTGTTTTGAAGGTAATCCTGAAAATCTGTGGCCGAAAAAAAGATGCTTTGCTTTACGACAAGTTCTTTTGTAAAAGATTTATTAACAATGAATTCTAAAAGTTGCCTGTAACAGTCGCTGAGTTTACCGCATAAATCGTCTCCGGCTTCAGGATAAAAACTAATGTTAACAAGATTTAAACTTGCTGCCTTAAAATCCACCATTCAAATGCGCTTAAGTTGTTTTTTCGACGTCGCAAATGTAAAAAAATAATGGTCATTCATTTTTATGAAATCTAAATTTCTCTCTCTGACTAACCTGCTGATCGTCTTATCAGTCATTGCAGCCTGGACGATTGTTGCAACACAAATCAAACCTTTTCTTTTTTATCATTTTCAGCAAATCGGGTTCAACTTCGGATTTGATTTTTTACACGATTTTCTGAATTACCCGGGTGGCATATCCGATTACCTGGCTGTTTTTGTTTCGCAATACTTTGCCTTAAACACGGTAGGTGCACTGCTATATGTTGCGTTCGTGGCCATCCAAGGTGTTATGATGCTCGATATTCTGAAGCGCGTTTCAGCTAAATCAGTATTTAACTTTTTATTTTTTGGCATCATCCTACTTTCAGGAGTACTGGTTCTTTGCGACTACCACTACCCTTTTTACATCAGCATTCGACTGTTAATGGCATTCTCGTTTACCTGGCTGTTTGTAGTGGTGAACGAAAAAACACCCAACCGGAGTCCATTGGTCTGGGGAATGATGGCACTGCTCCTGTTCTATCTGGCCAGTGGACCAGCGCTGATTATTTTCGGTATTTCGTCGGCTCTTGTGTTTGCCCATACCCAACCGGCAAGGAGGTGGATCATCGTTGCGCCGGTGTTTATTGCTGCATCGGTGTTTATTCCGTTCCTGGCATTTAAAACAATTTTCCCATCTGTACTGGCAAACCTTTACCGCATCGTGGAAAACCGGCCACCTAAAATGTTAGCATACAATGCTTTTTACCCTGTTCTTGTATATTATCTGTTGTTACCACTGATTATTTTAGCCGGTTTCCTTTTCAATAAAAAGTCAAATGAAAAGGATCAAGAAACCTATAATAAAACAAAAAAACAAAAGGTTAAGACGCCTTTTGTACAGAAGGCTCCAGTAGTTATGGGCGGGCACGTTATCCTGCTGGTAGCCGTCGGTTATTTTCTATTCCTGAAATCATTTGATCCTTTTAAACGGGAACTCATTTATATAGATTATTATGCAGATCAGGAACAATGGCCCGAAATACTCAAATTAGCAGAAAGCATTCATGATTACGACTTCAGGGTAAATTACCAGGTCAACAGAGCCTTGGCACACCTTGGGAAATTACCCGATCAGCTTTTCGACTATCCGCAACTGTTGGGATCGAATGGATTATTTCTGGATACATCTAACCTGAATGGAAGTTTCACGATGCCGCTTAGTGACCTGTATTTCGATCTGGGTTTTATGAGCGAATCGCTGCACTGGGCATTCGAAGCACAAACACTAATTCCGAACAGTCCACGCATTCTGAAACGGATCGTGGAGATTTACCTTATTAACGGGAAATACGACCGGGCGGAAGCATTCCTTCGCGTTCTCGGGAAAAATAAATTGTGTACCGACTGGGTATCGAAGTACGAAAAATATGTGACCGACACTTCACTGGCGGCCAAAGATCCTGTAATGGCTGAAAAGCGACTTTTCTCACCGCACGCCGAAGTTGTGAATTCGGGGCCGATTGCAAACCTCGGATTGCTGCTTGAAACAAACAAAGATAACCGTATGGCCTACGATTATATGATGTCGCTGTGCATCCTCGACTCGCATTTGAGTGAGTTTGTAAAATACGCCCAAAACTATTCTCATTACAAAATTAAAACCCTGCCGCGTGCCTGGGAAGAAGCAATGTCGCTATACATACTGAAAACAAAGACATTTCCCCCATTCGTCACGCAGGAAACCATTTCAAAAGAATGTCTGAAGCGACTGGCGCAATTCAACGGTACAATGAAGAATTACCATAATAACAAAGAAGCCGCCAAAGCCGAAATGTGGAAAAATTTCGGGCATACCTACTGGTACTACCTTATCTATCAAAGCCCCAAGGTGACCAATATTCTAAATAAAAAATCCGTGATACAATGATCCGCCAATTTACACATATCTTTTCTGCTATTACATTCATAATCATAGCGGGTTGTCAATCAAAAGTAACAAACTTTAGCAATGCCGACAGGCTTCCGACAATTTTTCCCGACTACACCAACATCATGGTTCCGCCCAACATTGCACCTCTCAATTTCAGGATTAATGAACCCGGGAAAGCTTTTGAAGCTCATATTTACGTCGACAAAAATGACCCAATTATTGTGAAGAGCGATAATCCATCTATCAGGATTGATCTCGGCAAATGGCATAATCTGCTGGGAAAAAATGCTGGGAAAAAATATTTTGTTGATGTTTTTGTTCAGGGAAACGACGGCCAGTGGCAAAAATTCAGGACAATTGAAAACGATATTTCAACGGAAAAAATTGATAGTCACCTTGCGTATCGTCTGATCAACACAGGCTATGTTCTTTGGTCGAACCTTGGGATTTACCAGCGTGATCTCGAAAATTTCGACGAGAAACCCATTCTCGAAAACAAATCGACAGAACATAGTTGCCTCAACTGTCACTCGTTTGCCAACAACAACCCCAATAATTTCATGCTCCACATCAGGGCCATTCACGGTGGAACTGTGATTTTGCAGGATGGAAAACTGTCAAAGGTCGACACCAAAACCAAATACACACTGGCTTCCGGCGCTTATCCCAGCTGGCATCCCGACGGAAAGCATATCGCTTTTTCGGTCAACAACATCGGGCAGTTCTTTTGCTCCGGAGAAGTGCGCATTGAGGTGGCCGACAAATATTCGGACCTGATTGTGTATGACGTCGAGAAAAATACGGTAAGCACTTCACCGAAAGTTTCGACCGATAGCCGGGAAAACCTGCCCATTTGGTCGCCCGACGGGAAATACCTGTATTTTGTAAGTTCGACACCAGGCGAAGAAGTTGACAATCGCATCAAAGGCAACTACGATTTGCTCCGTGTTGGCTTCGATGTTAACACTAACACGTGGGGACAGTTAGACACTGTTTTGACGAGTAAAGCTGTAGGCAAAAGTATTAGCTTTCCTAAAATAAGTCCGAATGGCAAGTTCCTGATGTTTTGCACCAGCGACAATGGTTATTTCACCATTCATCATCCGCTGACCGACCTGAATTTACTGAATCTCCAAACAGGAGAATTCCACAGGATGGACATCAACAGTCCGGAAACCGACAGCTACCACTGCTTTTCGAGCACCGGCCACTGGTTTGTTTTCAGCAGCAAGCGAATCGACGGCTTATTCACCCGTCCCTATTTTTCGTATCTCGACGACAATGGTAAAGCGACCAAGCCCTTTGTACTTCCGCAGGAAGATCCGGAGTTTTACCAGTCGTTTGTAAAAAACTACAACATTCCTGAATTAATTACCGGAGAAGTTCCGGTCTCGCCCATCGAACTGCGCGATAAAATTATGGAACCGGCTATTCCAGCAAAAATTGACGCTTCGGTCGATACCATTTATATGAAAAATCATTTACCGAAAACTGACAATTAAATAGTCGGTTAAAGTTTTCGCTCCCAAAACATCATCCGAGGCACACAATCGTTGAAACCCATTTTACGATAGAGCGATTTGGCCGGAGCGTTGTCGTCGCGAACTTCAAGGTTAACACGGCAAAAATCGTTATCGGCGGCGTAATTAATAATGGCCCGGAGTAGAAAATGGCCGACGCCCTGATTTCTGAATTCAGGAGCCACAATGAAATCGTGGATGTTAATCAGCTTCTTTGCCTGAAAAGTTGAAAAATTGATGTTGCAGTTGGCCAAACCGGCAAAATTATCGCCTGTTGAAACCAGAAACCCAATATACGCCGGATGTTTTTTCAGTCCGGCGATAATTTTTGGGCCAAGCCCTTTGGGCATCGGACTGTTGTTTCCCATCGGGTCGCACATATAGTGGTCAAGCAGCTTAACAACCTGAGAAGCATGCGTTTCATTTTGAAGATCGACATTCACAATTGAGAATTCCATGGCTGAAAATTAAAATGGTTTATCACTCCGTTTTTCCTGAAAAATGGGGGCAACAATCATCTCCAATGCCGGAAAATCAGGAATTTTTTTCAGTGAAGATTTGCAAATATAGTCGATCGGGGGAAATACTAAACTTTAAAACGCCAGGCCTCGATGTTGTACTTTTTCAGCCTGATTCCAAGCATCCGTTCCGTAACTTTCAATTCGTCGGCAGCCTTCGAGATGTTACCTTTCGAACTGACCAGCGCTTCGCGGATCAGTTGCTTCTCAACCTGCTCAACGGTGTAGGTCAAACCTCCTGAAGCCTTTGTATTCGTTGAGTCGGCTGTTTGAAGCGATGGGGGAAGATTATAACTGTGAATAACATTGTCTTTACTTAAAATACAGGCTCGCTCGATGCAATTTTCCAATTCGCGGATGTTTCCGGGCCACCGGTAAACCATGAGCATGTTGAGCGCAGAAGTGGTGATCCGGATAATTTTTGCATTGTTGCGCTTGTTGAATTTCTCAATAAAATGATCAACCAACGCCGGTATATCGTTTCGGCGGTCGCGAAGCGGTGGCACAAAAATCGGGAAAACATTGATCCTGTAATATAAATCTTCGCGAAATTCGTTGTTCTGGATCATATCTTCGAGGTTTCGGTTTGTGGCGCAAATAATCCGAACATCCACTTTGATGGTTTCCGTTCCGCCCAGCCGCTCAAATTCACGTTGCTGAATCAACCGTAACAGCTTCACCTGTGTCGATAAAGGAATGTCGCCAATTTCATCGAGAAAAATGGTGCCTCCGTCGGCCAGTTCAAAGCGACCTTTCCGTCGACTATCGGCTCCGGTAAAAGCACCTTTTTCGTGTCCAAACAGTTCACTTTCAATCAAAGTGTCGGGCAATGCTGAGCAGTTGACTTTGATAAAATTTTTCTTTGACCGTGGACTTGAGAAATGAATCGAATCAGCGATCAGTTCCTTCCCAATTCCGCTCTCGCCTCTGATTAAAACGGTGGAATTTGTCTCGGCCACCATGCTCACAAGCGAATAAACATCGCGCATTTTCGACGAATTGCCGACTATGTTTGCCGGACGAAACTCGTTTTCGAGCTGGCTTTGCAACTGCATATTTTTTTGCCGCAAAATTTCCATCTCTTCCAGTCGTTCCTGCCTGCTACGTACACTTCTCGAAATCATCGACCCGATAATCGACAGCAAACGGGTGTCCTCGTCATATAAAATGTGCGGATTATAAATCCTGATAACATTGAGCGTTCCTGTCACTTTACCTTCTTCAATAATCGGTGCGCTGATGAAAGTGAGTTCCTGTCCGTCTTTGGTCAGATCCTGCCCCATCCGGTTCAGGAAAAGACTTGATTTCGAAATTTTGTCAATGATAACCGGTCGCGACATTTCGACGACCCGGCCAATGATCCCTTCACCAAGCTTGTATCGGCCGCGCATTTGCTGCGCAGTACTGTAACCATAAGCTGCCTCGATGATGATATTTTCAGTTTCACGGTTAAAAATGGTCAAAAAAGCGCGCTCGGCATCCAGGTACTTCACGAGCACCTCAAGAATTCCGCTCAGATCATGCTTCAGCTCCCTGCTCTGAATCAGCCGCTGACTCATCTCAAAGAGCAATTCCATCTCCTTTAGGCCATAACATTCATTGCCTGCTTTTTTACACTTAAACTCCATATTATCTATCTTTTTGACAATGAATAACAACTATTGTAACCACTTTGAACAAATATCAAGATTATTATTTACACTGCGAATTATCATTTTATCATACTCCCGCCTTTTAACGAATAATTAACAACCCTAAAAACCGGAATTACTTCAAAACCAAAGATTACAATTCAATTAGAAGGCTAATTTTCGTTTACATTTGTACTTTCAGGAACGACAAAAAATACCCATGAAGAGAATTACCACACTTTCTATTCTTTTGATATTTAGCTCGTTTATACTTTCGGCCAAGGCTCCCGATTTTGCCGGGCAAAAGTCAGACATCAAGCCACACCGCATTATCCGAACCTGCTGTTCGTTTGGTGCCGATATGCGTCTTTTTGCCATCCCCGGAGTGAAACTCACCGAAATTACCGAAATAGATAAAATTGGAGCACACCATTACTTAGGCGACGAAAGCGAAAAAAACGGAATTATCTACACACGAAGAGGCGGCTTCATCGACATGGGACACCTGCGCGACCAATGTGACTGGATGGCCTATTTATTTCATCAACTGGGGAATTGCCCTCCGGAAGGAACTTTAACGCTTGAACTGGGTCGCGAAGGAGGCGAAAAAGTGCTAACAGCCCGTGTTCCGTCAACACTTACTGAGAATGACCGCATCAACCTGGCCGGAAAAATTGCCTATGATCTTTCTGTGTGGCACGAAATTGCCACCTGGTTTGGAGCATCCACCATTCCTTTTGTTCCTGAAAGATATTCGAGTTTCTCGATTGAAGACGCTTATTCCAATCTGTTGGGCGTGACCATTGGCGTTCAGGCACTTGAAAGCGAACTGCCTTATGAAGAAGCTGTTACAAACTTAATCAACAAAACCCTCAAAACACTCGACGCTGTATCCACTGAGGCCGAAACCCGAATGGCTATGGAAGATGTTCGCAATATCTGGTGGACGGATGAAAAACGACTGCCAAGCGGCAAAGTGCTGCTTCAAAGGCAACTCGATGTTTATCCTTGCCTTCAGCCGTGGCTTGTTCCCGGCTGGGCCGGATCCAATCAGAAGAAAGTGGATCTGGAAGTTCCTGAATACGCATCGAACGGTGTCGACCTGAACCAATATTATCAACTCGAATTTAAGCTTAACTACAAGTTCCCTTTCCGGAAAATATTTCCTGACAGAAAAACAAGGATCATCACACAAAACGATTTTGAGGAAATGATTGCACGTATCAGGATAGACCTCGAAAGAAGCAATTCGGGAAAGAAGAGAATGTAACCGGGCTATTACTGCCAGGCACGATCAGGGTCGTGCCGCTTATTATGCTGAATACGCGCCTGAAGTTCGAACGTCCGGATTCGGTCTTTATACAGGTTATTGGCATTTACTTTATGAATGTCGAGACTGGCGTCGGTATTGTCGTCCCATCGGCGGCACAAATATACCGGCTGATAAACCCTCCCGATTTTATATTTTCCTGAAATGGCCAGGCCAAGTGCATAATCCTCGCCATAACTTACATTTGGAATACGTATCTCGCGAAGAATCGGCGTGTAGAAAGCCCGTGGCGCACCAAGCCCGTTCACCCGCAAAGCATTGTTTGGCCCGTTGTCGTCAGTCCATTCACGGTGATCGATCACGCCGGGCGGAATTTCTTCGAGGTTAAAATTGGTCATCCGGTAACTGCCAATAACCATTGCGCAGTTTTCCTCATAAAACTTGTCTATGATAATTTGAAGCGTATTTTCATCGGCGTATAAATCATCGCTGTCCAGTTGCACTGCAAATTTTCCGCATTCAGGATGAGAAATGGCTTCGTTCCAGCAGCCGCCAATCCCGAGATCTTTCCGTTCAGGAATAATGTGAATCAATTTTCCGTACGAAGCATATTCTTCCAGTATCTCGCTGGTTCCGTCGGTAGAATAATTGTCAACAACAATCAGGTTAAACTTAAAACTGGTTTTCTGAATCAACACAGAAACAATGGCATCGCGAATGGTACGCACCCTGTTTTTTACAGGAATCACCACCGTAGCTTCGGTTTCGAACTGCTCCGAAAAAATAGTTTCAGGAAATGGGGCAACCAGCAAAGCGCCAATGTCGCGCAGGTGATTTTTGAATACCTGCTCCATTTCTAGCTGTTGTTCCCGGGCCGCTGCCCTCACATAATCGAACTGCTTCTCTCCTGAAGCGCGGGTATCTCTTTCGTATAAAGTAAACAGGTTCTCCGGAATGTGCACCAACTCGCCCATGCGGCTGGCACGAAGCCGAAGTGCATAATAACCGGCATGTTTCAGCATCTCGTAATTTTCGTACCGGAAAGCTTTGAGTACCTCGGCTCTGATAAAACGAACCGGACCAAAATTAAAATCATCGCGAAAACTACCTGGCTGATAATCAATTAGCGGATGTGCCGATAATTCTCCTTCTTTTATTTCGAGATAATCAGCAAATACCATCGGTGCATCAGTAAATTCGGCCACCTGTACCATTCGCTCGATGGCACCCTGCCCGATCTCAAAAACAGTATCATCAAGCGCCATTACAGCGTAGTTCGAGCGCAACATTTTTGCCAGATGCCGCACTGTTGAACACGAACGATAGTCTTCAACAAGAACCTGCTCACAATTTTTGAGCGCAACTTCTTCGTGCGCGAGCACAAAAACCTGCTTCACATATTCGCAGGCCCAAAACTGCTCGACAAGTTTTTGACTTGCCTCCTCGTTGGTATAAACAAAAAAACAATCGACACTCCTCCTCATGACCAGTTTCTTTTATAGTTTCATCTGTTTCATCTTCGTTGTATTGCTTTCATTCTGAAAACGATCGAGGGCAGATACCCTGATTTCGTATTTTCTCTGTAATTTACGAGAATTTGGTTTAAAACGAATGCTGTTGCCCCGGGTAATGGTGAAAATATTTTCAGGATTGGATGCATCAAATTTTTGCCCGACGGGATTGAGATAAACAACAAAACCAACCTGCCGGTCCATCTCACTGGCCATTTTAGCAATCTTCCATTTCAGTTTGTGGCCTCTTTTCCTGAACCGTTCAGGAGCAACCGGCGGTTTATTGTCAATCCACGGCATGACCGGAACCAGCGCCGGATGTTTGTAGAGATCGTCGCGCAGCATTTGATCGAATCCATACAAGTCGCGCTTAAAATGAATACTGCTGTAAAAAGCGCTTCCACCAAGCGGCTTTATCTGCCTGACTTCGTGTATTTGCTTCGCAAGTTCGCCGGGATTGCGCCACTCGGCTGTGGTTGAATTATTTTCGAGCTTATAAACGGCGTGGCCAACATACATGGCTCGGCTGTAGGCATGATCGGCCCACCAGTGAGCCAGCGTTAGAAAATCTACTGTCGGATGACCAATATGCCAGTATAATTGAGGCAGGCAATAGTCGATCCAGCCATTTTTCTGCCATTTCAGAATGTCGGCATATAACTGGTCGTAGTTTGTGGTTCCCGCTTTGGTTTCGGAGCCTTCCATGTCGTCGGATTTATTGCGCCAAACACCGAACGGACTAATCCCGAATTTCACCCACGGTTTTATTCGCTTAATGTTTTCAGACAGGTCCTGAATAATGATGTCAACATTGTTCCGTCTCCAATCGGCTTTTTGCGCCAGCGAAAATCCCCGGCTGTCGTTTGCAAATGAGGTCTCATCCGGAAAATCTTCTTTCAGCGGATAAGGATAAAAATAGTCGTCAAAATGAATGGCGTCAACATCGTATCTCGAAACAATATCGTTCACAACTTTCACCACAAATTCCCTCGCCCCGGGAATCCCCGGATCGAAATAAAGCTTTCCGCCATAGTTTATAATCCACTCAGGATGTTTAAACGCGATGTGCGTTGCAGCCAGTGGCTCAGTTGCCTGCTGTGCCACCCGAAACGGATTCAGCCATGCATGAAACTCCATGTTTCGTTTGTGGCATTCTTCAATCCAAAATTGTAGCGGATCATAAAATGGCGCCGGAGCTTTACCCGGAGTTCCGGTCAGATAGCGGGACCAGGGTTCCAGGTCCGACTGATAAAAAGCATCCGAAGCCGGCCTAACCTGCATGATGATTGCATTTATACCGTTCCTGGCGTGGGTTTCAAGTATTGCAATCGCTTCCTTCTTTTGCTGATCGGTCGACAATCCAAGCTTCGAGGGCCAGTCGATGTTGTTAACCGTTGCCACCCAAACGGCACGAAACTCACGCTTAGGCGCTGTTTGTCCTATTCCTGATAAACAAATAAAAACCAAAATATTCGTAATAGTGAAACTTCTCATCATGGCTCCCGATTTATTAAGCCAATGTAAGCTTATCTGACAAAGCTTGGCCTGCCATCAGAAAAATTTTATTAATAATAAGCTGTTGAAAACCCTTGAATCCTGTGACTAAATCAAGATCATACATCTGACTAAAAATGACGCAAACCAGAGGCATTTTTTACCAAATTCGCTGCCATTCAGGCATTCCGTTTTTGATACACCTATGCCGACCTATGCTGAAATGAAATAGATTAGACACTAATCCACAATAATTTAGGATGTATTTGTCCATATTAAATATTCCTGATTTGATAACAGTCTATTTGGTGGTTTATCTTTCTTTTTTATATCTTTGCCCTGTTCAAAATAATTGAAGCGATCGTTCCAAAAAATATTTAAAAGATAATATACTTGGCAAACCAAAGTCCGGCTTCGATGGTTATTTAGGTAACGCTTCAAAGTTGATTATACTTTGGTAAGCTCATGGTTTATTAGGTTTAGTTGGTTTAGGTTAGTTTCCCGTCGTAACGGGTGAAAAGGCTGTCAGAGGACAGCCTTTTCTATTTAATGTACTTTACCTATCTTCGCAGCATTAAACGCTCATAATACATACCATCCATTTTTTGATGCCACACTCTGGCCGTTTAGTCCGCATCTGTTCGGCTGGTGCGTCATTTCTATTTCAAAATTTTTAAAATACAAGCGTTTATGAATACATCTAATATCATCGCAGTAATTGGCGGAACCGGAAAATCCGGAAAATATTTAATCAACGAACTATTATCCCGAAACTTTCAGATCAGGGCATTGCACCGGGCTCCTGAAACAATTGACTTTCTGCACAAAAATTTAACCTGGATAAAAGGCGATGCGAGGGATACAGAAGCAGTATCAGCGCTGGTGGCTGGCTGCGCGGCAGTGATCAGCACGCTGGGTCAGCCCAAAGGCGAAAAATCAATCTTCAGCGATGCCTCCAGAAATGTCATCCAGGCAGCAAATACCACAGGAATCGACCGCTATATTGTTACAACCGGCTTACAGGTAGACACTCCTGTTGACAGGAAAAGCGAGAAAACAACTTTCGCCACCAACTGGATGAAAAGCAATTACACGGAAACCACCACCGACAAACAGTTGGAATACCAACTGCTTAGCGAAAGTAAGCTCAACTGGACACTGGTGCGCCTGCCTTTGATTGTGTTGACCGACGAGAGAAAGCCAGTTACAACCAGTCTTCAGGATTGTCCTGGTGAGCAAATCGGCGCCGCCGACCTGGCCGCATTTCTGGCGAATCAGCTAACCGACGATAAATTTCTGAAACAAGCGCCATTCCTGGCCAACGCATAATCTATAGTGGCGTGTAGCAAGCAAAACCAAAGGGCTGCACGCCATTTCTTTTTTCCCCGCAAGAAATCTGTATATCATAAATACGGCAATTACCGTATTTCAGGAGGAAGTGAGCCTGCCTACTTTTATCACAAAACAAAATTTACGATTATGAGAAAAGGTTTACTTCTTGCTTTGTTGGTTTTTTCGATTTCAGGAGCCATCCGCGCCCAATGGACAAAATGTAACCTGCCGGCCACCGCTTATCCCAACGCGATGGCCGTGAGCGGAAACCAGGTTTTCGTGGGAACACTGGCCTCCGGAATGTACGTGTCGGGTGATAAAGGCGACAACTGGACCCAGATAAACAATGGGTTCACCCAGATGCAGGTGTGGTCGGTTTCGGTCGCTGGAAATGATGTGTATGCAGGAACAAATGGTGGTGCACTTTTTCGAACATCTGATCAGGGGAATAGCTGGCAAACGGTAAATGGCGGAATCCCTTCGACGACAATTGTGAGGATGGTTGTGAAGTTTGGCGACAAACTTTTCGCGAGTACCAGTAACAGCGGCATTTATGTTTCGACAGACAACGCGGCTTCGTGGAGCCAGCACAATGCAGGTATCACAGGATTGGTCGCAGGCCCGCTGATGGTTGCCAACACCGATCTTTATGCCGGAGTACTTCAGAAAGTTTACAGATACGATGCCGGTGCCCAATCGTGGGTTATTGCTTCTGCCGGAATTATCAATAAT
>JAEWME010000058.1 GCA_023393265.1 Bacteroidota bacterium
GTTTGTAATAAAAAACGAACGAACCAGACGACCGCCGGATGTTGCGTTGCAGGCTGATGAGCTGCGAGATAAACCCGTACACAGGCGTATTGACAAACGGATAGCCCATCGTGATGTTGATGGAAGAGAAACGACTGCCAACCGATGAAATAACTGGAATCAAAAGGTTTTCGTCGGCCAGAACCATCGCCGTGTTGTCGAAACGACTTTCGACCGGGAAACTTTCCAAAACCTGCGGCAGATTAATCGCCTGCGCCTGAGTTATATTTCCGGGAACTGAAACCAGCGTTACTTTCTTTTTGGAGAGTGAAGGATCATCTTCCCTGAAAAAGCTTTTTGGCGAAGGGAACAACACCATGTTGGTTCTCAGAAAACGTCCTGCTTCATTTTCAGTATTCTTCAGGTAAAAGTCTCCATAATCCCAAAAGAACAAGGCCTTTCCTGCTTTGTCGAGCTTTCTGAATATGGCTTTCTCACACTCGTTGAGCGCGTTAAAACCAACAAAAACATATTTTGCCGGTCCCGATCCGGGCATCAATTCCATAAAACGATCGGCGACATCCCGGTAAATCATTCCTGAATAGGCCATTTGCTCGTCGCGCAATGTAGCCCGAAACCGATGATAAATGCCTGCCAGTTTTTTCCAGATCGCAATAAATTTATCTTTATTGAAAGAATGCGGCACTTTATCAAGGTTTCCCCAAAACTCGTCGATGGCGCGCTTTTGCTCCTCAGTCAGATAGTCGAACTGAGCTTCGAGTTCCTTCAAATCAGAAATATTCCGAAACAGATCGTCGGCATTCAGAAGGTATTTGTCGATGTCATCGAAGTCGGACAGCAAAATTTCGCCCCAAAAGAAAAACTCGTCGAGCGTCTCAACATGACCGGTTTCTTTCGTGTAAACCTCGTGAAGCTTGATAACCAGCGAAACCGGATCGGCCTGCTGCAAGTCGGATAGCGACGAAATCAACTCGCTGATGGTGGTTACTTCCGGCGACAAAACCGGTTGCTCAACCAGTTCATTCAGGTAAGCAGTAAAAAAAACGCCCGCTCTCCTACCCGGAAAAACCATGCAAAGTTCGCTCAGCTCCTCCCGATGACTGGCATATAAATACTCGGCAACTTGCTTAAGAAATGGTTCCATTCAGAAATATTCGCTCTTTGAATGCCTAAAGGTAGAATTAAATTTTTTCTGCTGCCGGAGAAGATTTCAACAATATTTCGTCACCAACGTTTCGTACTTTTGATTTTAGGTATGCTATTTGTTTTAGCAGTCAGGCTTGCCCGCTCCAAATTTATTTTTAAGACAAGGCAACTAAAACGAAAAAAGTTTCATCAAGCAAAGAGAATTTAATAACACATCAATAAACTCAAAAACATGAAAACAGGAATTTTGCTGGCAATCATCGCATTATTGCCTATGTTGGCGTTCAGCCAACTAAATCAACAGGAAAAAGAAACACCTTACATTGAAGTAGTTGGAACCGGCGAGATGGAAATTGTACCCGACCAGATTTATATTTCGTTTACCCTGAAAGAACGATTTGAGGGCAAAAAGAAGATCGAGCTGGAGGATCAGGAAAAAGAAATGAAAAAGCGAATGATCAAAATTGGAATCGACCTGAATGACCTGCAACTGGCTGACGCCTCTTCCGATTATGTGAAAATCAAGCGAAAAAAATCGGATGCCATTGCATCCAAAGATTATTTACTGAAGGTTTCAAGCACATCGCAGGTTGCCCAGGTTTTCGATTTACTCGATGAAATCGACGCTTTCGATGCTGACATACAACGCGTTGATCACTCAAAGATTACGGATTATAAAAAAGAGGTGAAAATGATGGCTGTTAAAGCCGCCAAAGAAAAAGCAGGTTATCTTCTTTCTGCCATCGATGAAAAGGTTGGAAAGCCGCTCTTTATCCAGGAGCGGGAGACATACGATGAGCCCCAGTTTCTGATGGCAAAAGCAAATATCAGGATGATGGATGCAACACAAGAAAAAGAAGAAGTTTTGCCCGAATTATCATTCAAAAAAATCAAATTGAAATATACCGTTTTTGCACGGTTTGCCATTCAATAAATACTCGCCAATTTCAATTCAGCCGAAAAGCCTGAAATAACGATTGTTTTTTAGAATTATTAACGTTCTGCAATCGTTGTTTTTGGCTTTTTGACTTTCTGCAGCTGGGTCTTTTTTCTATTTTCGGAATCGAAAAATTCCAATAAAAAATGGATGAAGCGATGAAAAGCAGCATTTTTCTTAAGGTCTTTATAGTTCTCTTCGCCTTCAGCATTTTTATCTCCTGCCGCCCGAAAAACAAAGAAACCTCAGTGGTCCGGTCTCCTGAGTTCAAACAAAGTATCGACGAGGTTTATGAAAGACTCCGACTTTTCCGCGAAACTAATTTTGTACCAGGTATGTCGGTTGCCGTTTCAGTAGACAATAAACTTGTTTTTGCTGATGGTTTTGGCTATTCGAACCTCGAATTCAAGGTTCCGGCAATGCCCGATCACCGCTACCGCATTGGTACAGTTTCAGAAATTATCACTACACTGACCGCTGCAAAATTATACGAATTGAACAAGCTCGGTATTGATAAGCCTACTTCAGAATTATTAAATGAAAATGGTACCGACTCACTGAAATACACCATCAGGCAACTGGCCGGACACGCTGCGGGAATTGAAGAAGAAACCGACCCGGCAGGAACAAAAGATCCGGATGAAATTGGGAAGATGGTCTCCACATTCATCAACCATAAGCTGATGTATGAACCTGGAACCTTTTCTTTTCACACAGAACTGGACTTCGACATGATTGGTTACCTGATTCAAAAAACACAAAACCAGCCATTTGATAAAGTAGTAAAAGAAATTTTGTCCGACAGTTTAAAACTTCAGTCAACGATGCCCGACAATCCGTTCAGGGTAACCGACAAGAAAACATCGCATTATGAGATGAGCTACCTGTCGCAACCTATTATGGCAGAGCAAATCGATTTACGTGGGAAAGAGGCATCTGCAGGATATATCAGTTCGGTGACTGACCTTGTGAAAATTGGTAACCTCTTTCTCTTTCCAGGATTTCTGAAGCAGGAAACCATCGATATGATGACCCGTCCGTTCCAACTAAAAAATGGCGGAAAGTCGCGCTACGGATTCGGACTGATTGTAGTAAACGACTCCGACGGAAGATTGCTTTATGGCGCACATGGTAATGTTTTAGGAGGTTGCGCCGCACTTTTGATCGATCCAACTGATAAAATTGTCGTGGCGATGGCTGCCAATATGAGCGGTAAAGGAATCGAGCTGCCGGTTTCAGACGTTTCAAGGGCATTCATCAGACAACTTCATTCCGGTAAAAATTAGCAACTTTCTAAAAAAAAAATCCGGAAAGCAAAATGCCCTCCGGATTTTTTATATCGGTTTCTATGAAATTACCAGGCAAACAATGGAAGATCTTTCATCATCGTGTTCACTCGTCCGCGAACCGATCCGATAACATCTTCGTTTTCGATGCTGCTGATCACTTCATCAATCAGGTCGACGATAACACCCATTTTGTCTTCTTTCAGTCCACGGGTTGTAATTGCCGGTGTTCCAACACGTAATCCGGAGGTAGTGAAAGGCGAGCGGCTATCGAACGGCACCATATTTTTATTAATGGTAATATCGGCACGAACCAGGGCATTCTCAGCCTGTTTACCTGAAATCTCGGGGAATTTGGTACGCAGGTCAATCAGCATTGAGTGATTGTCGGTTCCTCCTGAAATGACTTTATAACCTTTTGCAACAAAAGCTTCGGCCATTACAGCAGCATTTTTCTTAACCTGAGCCTGATATACTTTATATGACGGATCGAGTGCTTCGCCAAATGCAACAGCCTTTGAAGCAATTACATGCTCAAGCGGACCACCTTGTTGTCCGGGGAAAACAGCAAAGTCGAATACCTGTGACATGGTTTTCGTCACTCCTTTGGGAGTTTTAAAACCAAACGGGTTTTCGAAGTCTTCGCCCATCAGGATAATACCACCACGCGGGCCACGCAATGTTTTATGAGTTGTTGAAGTTACCACATG
>JAEWME010000067.1 GCA_023393265.1 Bacteroidota bacterium
CGAAATGTATCTTATCAAATCACTTTTTTCTTTTCACGACTTTTGTCATTCCGAATAAGAAGCATAATCTTTAAAATCGCCTTCTAATAGAAATCCCAAAAACCTTCAAATGAAAAAGATCGGATTCTCACTTGTTGTGTTGGCGCTGTTTTTAAGCTCGTGCAACACAAGCAAAACCTCAGTAAAAGATATGAATAACCCGTTTTTTAAAGCGTACGATACGCCTTTCGAAGTACCGCCGTTTAATGAGATCAAGCTGGAGCATTTCATGCCAGCCATCGACGCCGGTATCGAGCAGCATCTTCAGGAAATAAAAGCCATTACCGACAACAAGGAGGAGCCAAACTTCGACAATACCATCAAGGCTTTCGACTTATCGGGCCAGCTTTTATACAGAGCGTCACTGACATTCGATAACCTGAACTCGGCCAACACCAACGACGAAATGCAGGCCCTGGCCCGCGAAATTTCGCCAAAAGTGACAGCTCACCGCGACAACGTTTCACTGAACAAACCGCTTTTCGAGCGCATCAAAGCCGTTTACGACAAGCGAAACAGCCTGAACCTAGATGCTGAGCAACTCAGGGTTACTGAAAAATATTACGAAGATTTTGTACGCAACGGCGCCAACCTGCCCGAAGACAAACAGGCCGAACTCCGGAAACTGAACGATGAACTGGCCCGTTTAACCTTAAAATTCAGTGAAAATGTTCTGGCAGAAACCAACAAAAACTTCAGCGTAATTATTGATAATGATGCAGATCTGAAGGGTCTTCCTGCAGGAATCGTTTCTGCAGCCGCCGAAACGGCCAAAGGCATGGGACAGGAAGGCAAATGGGCGTTCACCCTGCAAAAGCCGAGCTGGATTCCGTTTCTTCAATTTGACGAAAACCGCGAATTGCGCAAAAAACTTTACGACGGCTACCTGATGCGCGGAAACAACGACAACGCAAACGACAACAAGGAAACCGTCGCAAAAATCGTCACCCTTCGCGATCAGCGTGCCAAATTGCTGGGTTACGAAAGCCATGCAGCCTATGTAATTGACATCAACATGGCCAAAACGCCTTCGGCTGTTTACGATTTCCTGATGAAACTCTGGGAACCGGCACTCAACCGGGCAAAAACTGAACGCGCCGACATGCAGGCCATGATTGACAAGGAAGGCGGCAACTTTAAACTCGACAAATCGGACTGGTGGTATTACGCCGAAAAAGTGAGAAAAGAAAAATTCGACCTCGACGAAGCAACTATTAAACCATACTTTAGCCTTGATAATGTGGTGAAGGGAATGTTTTATGTATATGACAAACTGTATGGTATCAAATTCATCGAACGCACCGACCTGCCTGTTTACAACGAAGAAGTGAAAGCTTACGAAGTTCAGGAAGCAGATGGCTCGCACATGGGAATTTTATACCTCGATTATCATCCGCGTCCCGGAAAAGGCGCTGGCGCATGGTGTACATCATACCGCGACACCTGGTATCAGGATGGCAAAAAAGTGACACCAGTGGTTTCGATTGTCTGTAATTTCACCCGCCCGGTTGGCGACACACCGGCCTTGCTTAGTTTCGACGAAGTAACCACACTTTTCCACGAATCAGGCCACGCTATGCACACTTTGCTCACTGACGGGCCATACCGCCGCACTGCTGGAAATACGCCACGCGACTTTGTTGAATTGCCTTCGCAAATCATGGAAAACTGGGCCACAGAGCCCGAAGTGATGCGCATTTACGCCAAACATTATAAAACCGGCGAAACAATTCCGGAAGCCCTGATCGAAAAAATAACCAAAAGTTCGCGCTTCAACCAGGGCTTCGAAACCGGTGAAATAGTGGCAGCCTCTTTGCTCGATATGGACTGGCACAGCAAGCCGTTCACCGGCGATGTGCTGGCTTTCGAAAAGGCTTCGATGGACAACATCGGTTTGATTCCGGAGATCGCTCCACGTTACAGAAGCACCTATTTCTCGCATGTTTTCTCCGGCGGATACGATGCCGGGTACTACGTGTATCTCTGGGCTGCCGTGCTCGATGCCGATGCTTTCGACGCATTTAAACAAAGCGGCAACATTTTCAATCCGGAAATTGCTGCACGTTTCCGCACCTTGCTTGCCAAATCAGGATCAGCCGATGGAATGGACATTTACCGCCAGTTCAGAGGCCAGGATCCATCGATCGAGCCCCTGCTGAAACGCCGCGGACTGGAATAGCAAAATTAAGATAACGTCATATTAGACCTGCTTCTTTTCGGAGGCAGGTCTTTTTATTTTCTGCCTGTTTTCGGGGGTTTCCGAAAGCAATGAAAAATAACCGCAAAACATGGGTAACTTTTTCATTGCTAGCGGAATAAAGTATATTAAGACAAAATAGTCTTATTTAACTTTTTCACATCAAAACACAACACCTATGGCAGACTTTAACAACGCATTTCAGTTGATGATCGCCCATGAGGGCGGTTATGTCAACGACCCGGATGACCCGGGAGGTGAAACCTACAAAGGAGTAGCCCGAAAAATCTTCAGTAAGTGGAGTGGCTGGATCATTGTTGACACCCTGAAAAGACAGTCGGGGTTTCCGGCCAGCCTTGACAAAGATACCGACCTTCAGGAGGCAATCTCCGACTTTTACCGTGTGAACTTCTGGGACAAAATTAATGGCGACAAAATCGCCAACCAGGAAGTTGCCAATTCCATTTTCGATTTCGGTGTCAATGCCGGAACAGGAACCAGCGCATCGCTTGCACAGGTCGTCGTTGATGTCAAATCCGACGGCGTGATCGGCAACGATTCGCTCACCGCCATTAACGCATTCAACAGTGAGCACTTTCTGGCAGCTTTCACCGTTGCTAAAATTGCCAGATACGTCACAATCGTCAAGAAACGGCCAACCAGCCAAAAATATTTCTACGGTTGGGTTCGGAGAGCTTTAGGCGACAACTAAAATTGACTATTAAACGATTTACAATTTACTATTTAAAACCCATGGCTTCAATCAAAGCAACAAATGGTAAATCGTAAATAATTAAATAGCAAATAGATCGGATTGCAAATAAACAAATCGTAAATAAAAACACTATGGGATTTCTACAAAACCTTTTTTCAGGAGGCGCAGGCTCGCTTGTCGATTCAGTGGGCAAAGTGCTTGACAATGTGGTAACAACCAAGGAAGAAAAAATGCAGCTCGAAAATGAAATTCGTAAGTCGGAAATGCAGTTTCAGATTGACATTAAAAAGCTTTCGAACGAGGAACAGCAAATGATTCTTGGGGATATTTCAAGTGCACGCCAACGCGATATTCAAGTACAAAATGCCAATACAACCAAGCTCAATAAAAACCTAATGCCCATTCTCGCATTTGGAACCATCGTACTGGTTTTTTCGCTTTTTTATATTCTGATTTTCTCACCGGCTCTAATACATGATGGTGGAAAGGAAATAGCGATGTACCTGCTTGGGATTCTATCAGCTGTACTAACTCAGATATATAGCTACTATTTCGGATCATCAGCAGGAAGTGCCGACAAATCAAAAACGTTGGCCAATATGCAGCAGCAAAAAAGTTGAAGAATAAAGCCCGATCTGTTTGATCGGGCTTTATTCTTTTAGAAAGTCAAATCAATTTCAGAAGTTTTAGGCAAAGACTGGCCGTTAATAAGACTCGTTAGAGCAGGAATAAACGGAGAAGAAGGAGCAACTTTCTTCAGTTTATCCAATGCCGATTTAGCCATTTCTGCTTTGCCGGCCCCACCACTGGCCAATACCAGATGATTCAGGAATTTATCATTATATTGAAAGTCGGAATAAGCTCTCATCAAAAACTGTCGGGCTTTTTCAAACTCTCCTTTCTTCAGATAAATCCCGCCTAAAACCCTGTAAGCAACAGAAGTTTCTTTTGTATCGAGCGAAGCCAGCAAAAGTTGAATTGCACGATCGAGATCCCTTTTGTCGAGCGCAGCCTTAGCTTCTTCGATATTCGCCCTAACCATTGTCGGAATATAATTCATTAGCGTACCAGTTTGGGGAGGAACTTGTAGCAATTGTGCCTGATTACTTTTTCTGAAATACTCAACAATGTCTTTTGCTTCATTTTCTCTATGCAAATAAGTGAGCACCTGATAGATTTTATACAGTGCTTTTTGTTTCTCTTCAGCCGATGCAGTGGTCTGCGATTTCTGAAAATGTGATAATGCCGATTCCAGATCATTTTTCATGAGGCAAATCTCGCCAGCCCTGAAATGCGCATAAAAAGTTCCCTGATTGTATTCGGTGGATCGCTCGTAAAAATGCAATGCCAGCGGCAAATCACTCATTTTTAACAAACAATCGCCAGCAGCCCTAAAATTGGGACTCCAGTAAGGTAGCATCTTAGTTAATGCATTATATTCTTTGTAAGCATTATACAAATCGCCTTGCTTTTTGTAACGCTCCGCTAAAAATGCATGTGCTTCAGCCAGCGTTATCTCATGTTTCGCCATTACATTGAATGCCAGAGAGTCAATCGTTCCTCTCGGCCTGTAAACTTCACGATAATCAACAAAACCATCCGATTCATCCTTAAACGGCCAGTGATATTTCAGATTCATAATACGATGATAACCAATCAACAAATCGAGATTGGTATAACCATAGTCTTTCACAAATTGGTTGTAGCTTTTTTCTGTTAGTTCATCTTTTTGATGAGCTATCAGCTTCGAATCAACAAGCTCCTTGTAAAAAGCTTCAGCCATTAAAAACTCTCCTGAAACATTTGGATGTACATGCTCTGTCAACAAATTATCTCCTACAATTCCTCCTGGAGAATTGGCATTGAAAAGCTCCAGAGTCGGCACAAAATGGCATTGGTATTTATCGGCCATTTTCCGGATAATGCTATTGATGTCGGAACTTGCCCTAAACCGAATACCATCATAATCGCGCGCCAGGACATAGTTTTCTTTTGCCTTCTCAACGTTACCTTCTTTTTCAAAATCTCTGGCTGCCTGAAAATATTCATCAGCACCTTTCACACCTTCCGTAGTCACCGATTTGAACGGTTTCATATCGCGAAGATTGCTCACCAGATCGCTGATAAAAACCGGGACATTTTTTGATTTTGCTTCTGCCAGCATCCGGTCAAGGTTTTCCTCGTAATTGTCTATTCCCTCCTTGTAGGTTTTGCTACCATAAGCGATATCTGCATCCTTCACCATGCGGGTCATCAATGTTCCGCGTTTTTTCAGCGCATCGCTTCCCGACTTGAAGATACCAGTCAGGCTGCTAACCATATTCACTGCCAATTGGTAAACCCGGTAATTCATCAGGCTCAAATGTGTTCGAATGAGTGCAGGACTATGAAATATCGCCTCGTTTGATCCCGCACCAAAAGCACCATAAAACTCGTTGTGGCCGGCATAAATAAGAATAGCATCAGGATTCTCGGCCAGAATCTGAGGCATAAAATCGGCCAGAGTAAAACTATTTATCGCAGTAATGGCAGTATTCACCATTTCTATTTTTTTATCGGGATAGGCGTCCCGTAGGCGCTCTTGCAAAATTCGCGGAAACATTAGATTGTTCTCATAAGGAAATCCAACAACAGTGGAACTTCCAAGTACGAAAACCCGAAAAACATCTTTCGGTTTTTCCTTGAGAAAAGCATCCTTGGCCGGTGCCGAATATTCAACATTATAGAAATATTTCTTCCCGATTTCAGGATTAACTACTTTATAGCCTTCAAATTCCTTATCAGGGTGAGTGATAAAAAGCGACATATTGTCGCCATAACCTGAAACCCGCAGAATAAGTTCCAGAAAAATCAGAAAAGCAAATGGAAGAAGCACTGCAATCAAGCTGAATGTCAACTTTCTGGCTCTCGAAAGCTGAGGCGGGGCAACAGGTTTGTTCTTTTTCATAGCAGGCATTGAATCAAAATTTTAAACTTTCCCGATTCGTTATTAATCGAGCGCAAATTGATACCCTTTCGAAAATTCGTCTTTCAAATGGTTAAGCTGAGTTTTGTCGAATAAAAAGTTATTGATAACCAAATAGTCAATTTCGGTATTCATAAAACACCGCATCGCATCGTCTGGCGAAGCAACAATGGGTTCTCCCCGAACGTTGAAACTTGTGTTAATCACGATCCCATAACCAGTCAGTTTTTTGAATTCGTTAATCAGCGTCCAAAACCGATCGTTGGTTTTCCGGCTTACTGTTTGTACCCTTGCCGAAAAGTCGATATGTGTAATGGCCGGAACATCAGATCGTTCAAAATACAACCGATCGTACAAATCAGCCTGAAAATAATTTTCGGGTAGCGGTTTACAGCGTGATTGCAAAACGGGGAGAACCAGCAACATATAGGGTGACAGCACATCATGACTGCAAAACTGTGCAATATCTTCTTCCAGAATAGCTGGCGCAAACGGACGAAAGCTCTCTCTGAACTTTATTTTGAGATTCATTTTTTTCTGCATCTCCGGGTTGCGGGCATCGCCAATAATGCTTCGGTTTCCAAGTGCTCGCGGTCCAAATTCCATTCTGCCCTGAAACCAACCAATCACTTTTCCTGAGTCGATCAAACTTGCAGTATACTTTGCCAGTTCATCAAAATCTTCAAAGTGTCGGTGCGGAATATCGAATTTTTGAATTAACCGCTTAATATCTTGAACCTGATATGCCGGGCCAAGATAAGAACCGCTCATCGAATCGTTTGAATCAACAATCCGACTATTTCCCAGATGCTCATACCAAACGGCAAGCGCTGCGCCAACAGAACCACCGGCATCACCTGCTGCAGGTTGTATCCAAATATTTCGGAACAATCCACTTTCGTATATTTTTCCATTTGAAACACAATTTAACGCCACGCCTCCGGCCAAAACCAGGTTTTCACATCCTGAAACTTTCTTTGCAGTTGCAGCCAGTTTCAGAACAATTTCGTCGGTAACTTCCTGAATAGCCAAGGCCAGGTTCATGTATTCCTGTCCTAATTTATCTTCTTCACTTCTCCTTTTTACGCCAAATAACTTTTGCCACTTTTTGTCGTTACACATTGTCAAGCCAGTTGCAAAATTGAAATACGACATATTCAACAGTAAAGATCCATCAGAACGTACGTCGACCAGTTCTTCCAATATCTGACGCTTAAATTCTGCAACCTGCTCTGATCCCGAAATACCGTAAGGCGCAAGCCCCATCACCTTATATTCACCACTATTCACCCGAAATCCGCAGTAATAGGTGAATGCAGAATAAAGCAAGCCAAGCGAATGTGGAAAATGAAGCTCTTTTAAAAGCTTAATTTGGCTGCCTTTCCCGGTAGAAATGGTTGTCGTGGTCCATTCGCCAACTCCATCAATGGTCAGTATTGCAGCCTCATCAAAAGGCGAAGGATAAAATGCACTAGCTGCATGAGAAAGATGATGTTCCGAAAAAAGCAGAGGTATTTCATTTTTCAGTCCCAGATCAGCCAAATTTTTCCTTATAACTTTTTTCATAAACAACTTATCCTTCAGCCAAACAGGAATTGCATTGATAAAACTGGGAAGGCCCTTAGGAGCAAAGGCATGATAAGTTTCAAGTAAACGCTCAAACTTAATGAATGGCTTATCATAAAAGACAATGGCTTCTAATGCAGAAATGCCGAACCCGGCTTCTTCAAGGCAAAACCGTATTGCATGCAGGGGGAAACCCTCATCGTGCTTTTTTCGGGTAAAACGTTCTTCCTGTGCGGCAGCAACAATTCTGCCATCAACGACAATAGCAGCTGCACTGTCGTGGTAAAATGCCGAAATACCCAGTACCGCTCTACTCATTGCTAAAAGATGGTGTATATAAAGGGAGCAATCGCCGTTCCCGCAGTGAAAATGATAATGACGGCAAAAAATAATAAAATCAGGATAAGTGGTAAAAGCCAGAATTTTTTCCTGACTTTAAGAAACTGCCAAAGCTCTTTGAGAAATTCCATGTCTATTTTCGGATTGAACAGTTAATAAGAAGTAGTAAAATCTATTTTATTTTCATTTTCCCGGTCTTTAAACACTGACCGGGTATCTTTTCGGAATTGCTTCAGTGAAAGAGAGTCTTTACTCATGGCTTTGCGAACAAGTCCAACCGGGCAAACAAATACAATGAAGATTAAAGACAATATAACCTTTGAGATTACTTTTCCTAATAACTCGGAGAGATTTAACCACAAAAAAGCAAACGGATAAATCAAAACAGGAGCGATTAGCAAAACAAGAACTTCTGCAATTGCAAGTTTCACTACTAAAGAATTAATGATCCATACACTTGATAAAAGTGTCAATAGCAAAAGCGCCAACCCGGAATCGGTTAATTCCTTTTTCGTAAAACTTTTTCTCACTTGTATCATTCCCGATATTTCTAAAACTCTGGTGTAAATATACTAAAACACGGTTTAGATATGACTTTTCACTGCAGGCATTTTGGCTAAAAACCCACTTACCGGCAAATAAAAAAGGCCTTGCTCAACAGCAAGGCCCTCGCTAAAACTAAATATTAATTAAAACATCACCGGACAAACTTTTGTGTTGTCCCGTCACTTAATCTTACGAAATACATTCCTTTGCGAAGGTTGGCAACATCAAACTGAACAGTCGTTGTTGTTGCAGACTTTTCAACTATTTTTTGGCCCACAGCATTGTAGATCGCAACACTACCTTTTGCAGCAGCCAGACTAACATTCAAAATATTGGCACTTCCAACAGGATTAGGATAGAGCTTCATACTACTTACTTTACTAAGTTCCTTCGAAGAAAGAATATAGTCAGCTTCAGTTACAAGGAAGACACTATCAACATAGACGGTAGGATTTGCCATACCAGCAAATAAGTTAAACTTTTGAGGTCTCTCGTCCATCCTTGAGAAATTGGTAATGTGTAATGTGTAAACAGTAGGTTCTGTTGTTAACGTAAATCTCCACTGAGAATGTCCACTATCTGCATTAGGATCGGAAGAGTCTCCAAAACGAGTGTAGTCGTCACCAATAAGTTCAAGGTCAACATCAAAAATACGTTCCGACTCAGCCCATGCTTTAAATTGAAGAATATAAGGCAAATCCTTCATTTCAGCAGGAATATTAACATTTTGTCCAACTGTCCAGTCCCACGGATTTGGAGCATCACCAATAGTATTTGTATTAGTAATCTGTAACACGCCGTCAACAACTGTTGAGCCACCTGACCATGGACTTCCAGGAGCAAGCGATTCAGCATCGAAGTCAGTGAAATCACCATTTTTAATATAACTTACTTCAAAGTGAGTTACTTTCTGGCCCGAAACGTTAATGGTTACTTCATTTGATTCAATGAACCCATCACTTGAAACAGCTTTTACTAAAATTGTACCGTCTTTAATTGCAGTAACAACTCCATGTTTGTCAACTGTTCCCATACCGGTACCTCCTGAAATAATCCATTTGTATGGCTGTGTAGCATCAACGGGATCGACAGCGACAGTTAACTGACATGTGCCATTATCAACAGTAATATCCTGTGCACCGCTTACTGTAAGCGCATCAATGTTTACAGCATCTCCAGCTCCGGCAAAAGTAATATGACCGGCATCATCCATATTCGACCAGTTTTCGTTAACAGTACCAACATTGGCCCACATCATACGTTGTCTACCAGAACCATCATTATCGGTTACGTCAACATCAAAGCCCATTGTTC
>JAEWME010000113.1 GCA_023393265.1 Bacteroidota bacterium
CAATGGTATAATATGGATTTTGTAACGACTTACCCGTTCCGCGAATGCAAACTCCCTTCAGCATATCCTGCGCTTTGATAAGCGTAGTCCTGGCACAAATAGAAGGGTTCAGAACTTCTGTCGGAAATTTTCTGACAGGGATTCCGTCTTCGCGTATTTCTTCGATGAACTTTGGTTTCACCATCACACCGTCGTTGGCCACGGCATTATAAAAAGTGAGTGTCTGAATCGGCGCTATCTTGATTTCGTATCCATGTGCAATCCACGCCAGCGAAGGACCCCACCAATCGGGGTCGGTTGGATATTTGATGCGCGGCTCTGCCTCGCCCAAAAAACCAAGACCAAGCGGCTTATTTAATCCAAAACTGTAAATACGGTCGATAAATTCTTTCTCCTTGCCTTCGTAATATTTGCAAACGATCTTAGCCGTACCAATGTTAGACGAAAGTTCAAATGTTCTTTTCAGGCTAATCAAACCATGGCCGCCGCGATCGTAGTCACTGTCCTTCATCTTCTGCCCTCTGTATTCCCACAATCCGCGACCGGTATCCACCAAATCCGACGTGTCGGCATATCCCGCATCCATCGCAGCAATCAGCGACATCAATTTAAATGTCGATCCGGGTTCGGAACAACCTGCATGCCCAAATGCGAAGTTGTAAGTTTCGCCGTAGGTGCCGTCCTTTTTCCGCCCCATGTTTGCAATGGCCTTGATGTTGCCGGTTTTTACTTCCATCACAATAGCGGTGCCCCATTCGGCCTGACTGATTTCCATCTGTTTGCCGAGTGCTGTTTGCGCGTAATCCTGAAGGTTTACATTGATGGTTGTGATCACATCTTTCCCCTCCTTTGGTTCCACCAGCGGCGTGTTGATCCAGCTTCCGGAGAAGTTGCGTTTCAGGGCTAAACCGTTTACACCTGCCAGGTAATTTTCGGTGAGACCCTCAACGCCGGTATAACCAACATTTCCGTGTACACCACCAAAAGCGCCTTTATTCAAAACACCAATGGTACGGCTTGCCAAATCTCCGTGAGGAAGAATTCGTTTATTTTCAGTAACCACAATTAGCGCAGATCCAAAGTGGCTGCGCGACATGGTTTTCAGCTGTCTGAATTCCTGAAATTTATTGTGGTCTATCTGTTCCGGATTAATCAGGAACCAACGATTTTTTTTGTCGTATGCAGCCTTCAGCCGGGTCCTGAAATCGGCTTTCGAAAAACCGAAAAAGGCAGAAAGTTCATCCACCATTTGTTCTGATTCGGTGGTAAAGATTTGCTGGACCCGTGGCGCCATCATGTCCATGCGGATCTCGTAATAAGGAACCGAAGTAGAAAGAATACTGCCGTCGTCGGCACAAATATTTCCGCGCTTGGCCCAAATTTCGGTGGTATTACTTCTCAGGTCTTTGGCAATTTGTTTCCACTTTTCAGTATCAAGATTTTGGATAAGGAGAATCCGGGCAACGATAACGAGGCCGAATAAAGCAATGCCAAAATAGACAATGCCAAACCGTAAGGTTATTGCTCTCCTGATCTCCATTATTTAGTTTCTTCCTTCTTAATAAAAATTCGTTTGGGCGGTTCAACCGGCTCAATCAGGTCGATTTTCCGCTCAATCACACGACGGGTAACTTCCGAGGGACGGTTGATATACATGAGTTCGGTTTCGTGAATGACCGACTCGGCTTTGTATTCTTTCAGCGAATCGCGAACAGCCTCCATTTGCCTGATCGTTTTCTCCGTCAAATATCGATTGGTAATCAAGCCAATGCCCAGCAGTGCCAAAAAAAAGACGAATGGAATCTGCCTGGTCACTTTTTCGCTGGCCAAAACAGTCCCTCCGAGGATGCTTTTCAATCCTGCTGTCGATATCCGCTTCTTTTTATTTTCAGTTTGCTCTGTCATGCCCTTTTTTCTGCAATTCTCAGCTTGGCGCTTCTTGCCCTCGGATTCCTTTCTATTTCTTCATCTGAGGGTACAATCACTTTTCGATTCACGGCCATCAGTGGCGCTTCAACATTTCCGAAGAAATCTTTTTCCTGCTTTCCCGAGAAATCGCCCGAACGGATGAAGTTTTTCACCATGCGGTCTTCCAGCGAATGATAAGTAATCACCACCAGTCGTCCGCCCGGTTTCAGGAGTCCGATGCTCTGCTCCAGAAATTCATGCAAAACGTCCATTTCCTTGTTGGTTTCAATACGCAATGCCTGAAATACTTTTGCCAGATATTTGCTTTCCTGTGCTTTGGGCACACAGGGTGCAATAATTTCCCTGAACTCGCTAATAGTTTTAACCGGATTACCGCTGCGTGCCGAAACCAATTGTTTGGCCAGGCGCCCGGCATTGTCGATTTCGCCGTACTCCCGGAACACATTCCTTAAGTCTTCTTCTGAAAAAGAATTGACGATTTCGGCAGCAGTTAGCGACGAATCGCGGTTCATTCGCATATCGAGGTCGCCATCAAAGCGAAAAGAGAATCCGCGTTCAGCTACATCAAAATCGTGCGACGAGACACCGAGATCAGCCAAAATGCCGTCAACCTGCTCAACACCATAGTACTTCAGAAAATTCCGGATGTATTTGAAATTATGCCTGATGAAAAAGAACCGATCGCTTTGTATGATATTTGCCGCAGCATCCTCATCCTGATCAAAAGCAAAGAGACGACCCGTTTGTAGCCGGTTGAAAATTTCGCGCGAATGACCGCCGCCACCAAAAGTCACGTCAACATAATCGCCATCCGCTTTAATTTCCAGCCCGTTGACACTTTCGTTCAGCAAAACCGGTATGTGATATTCCATATTCATTAATCAGCCTCTTCACCACAGAATTTATCGTCGTAAACATCATCCTGCTCATCAATTGTGCCTACATAAGTTTGATACTCATTAGCGTCCCAAATCCTCAAACGTTCGAACTGACCAGTGAAAACAACCTGTTTGGTAATTCCCACCTTCGAAAGGAACTGGCCCGGAACTGTAAACCTGCAGTTTTCGGGAACCGAAATTACCCTGCACCTTCTCATAATCCCATCGAGGGTACGGCTATGCTCCTTGTTTCTCAAATTCAGTTTAGATCTGATTTTCAGGATATACCGTTCCCACTCCTCCATCGTGTAAACGTTCAGACACTTTTCATGCCTGTCAAGCTCGATAGCCAACTGACCGCCAGGCACGCTGCCACCCATCTGATTTTTGTAATCAGCCGGTAACACTACCCTGCCTTTCTCATCGAAAGTTGCTTCTATTTCGCCTGAAAAGATGATCATTTGATGAACTAAAGTTTCTCTTGTAAAAGTAATAATTTTATAAATATATCCGTCTATTTAAGTCTATTTAAGTCTAATTAAGTCACCGTCAATTTTTAGGATTTGGCCAATTTAATTGTCAATAATTTGTTAACAACTTGTATATAACGCAATCAAACAAAAAAACATTGCATTTATAATCAACAAATTATAACCAAATGTTAAAATATATGAAATCGGTTAATAAAAGATTTGCACCTCGCAAAAGTAATCATGAAATTGACTCACAGGTGGCCAAAAAGCGCTTTGTTGATAACTTCCTCTAAAAGGTATTAAAAACGCGGCTATTCCCCTATCCGATGTGAAAATAGGAAAATGAAAGACCCAAGATTGGGAGGTAACAAATTGGAACTGCATCGACCGGAAATGGTATTTATTTTATATTTTCGGCGTCCGTAATCTTAAGAATCAGCATGGACTCAGAGAAGAAAGAGGTGATCAAGCGAATCGACATTCGGGAGATGTTTATGGAGAAGAATCCAAAACTCGCAAAAAGGCTGCCCGGCTTCATTTACAGATACATCAACCGAATCATGCACATCGACGAGGTCAATGAAATCATGGTCAATCACGGCAACGAGCGCGGAATTGAATTCGCCAGAAGCATGGTAAAAGATTTCAACATCTCGGAAACCATCAACGGATTAGAGAACCTGTCGACAGAAGGACGCTACATTTTCGCCTCAAACCATCCGCTTGGAGGGTTCGATGCGTTGATTATTCTCTGCAACATCGATCGCATTTTTGGCCCGGCGCAAACATTGGTGAACGATGTTTTAATGAACATCACACAACTCGCGCCCATTTTTGTCCCGCTCAACAAACATGGCGGCCACAGCAAAGAAGTTATCCGGCAAATACACGAGGTATATAACTCAGACAAGCAAATCCTGATTTTCCCATCCGGTTTTGCTTCGCGAAAGATAAAGGGTAAGGTTCAGGACCTGGAATGGAAGAAACATTTCATCATGAAAGCCATCGAATACAAGCGCGATATTGTGCCAATTCACGCCAGCGGGCAGAACTCAAACTTCTTCTATAATCTGGCCAATTTCAGGAACTTTTTTGGCATCAAATGGAACCTTGAAATGTTCTTTTTACCAGATGAACTTTTCAAACAAAAAAATAAAAAATTCACCATAACATTTGGCAAACCAATACCATACACCCATTTCGACAAAAGTAAAACACCAGACCAGTGGGCCGCCGAAGTGAGAGACATTGTATATAAGTTACCAATTGAGACTGAGCACCAATAATAAAGTGTACCGCAAACCATTTCTGTTTAATTTTTTATAGTTTTGTACCTCCATAAAAACTGATAATATTGTATGAAGGACATAATTGCACCTGTGCCAAAAGAAGCGCTACTCGCTGAACTGACACCGGACAAGTTTATGCGGAAGACGAATAAAGCCGACAACGAAATTTACATCATTACACATCAGGATTCACCGAATATTATGCGTGAAATCGGACGTGTCAGAGAGATAACTTTTCGGGATGCAGGCGGAGGGACAGGAGAAGAACTTGACATCGATGAATACGACACATGTGCCGATCCATACAAACAATTGATCGTCTGGGACCCGCAGGCCCGGGAAATCATTGGCGGATACCGATACATTCTTTGTGGTGATCTCACCATTGGCGAAAATGGTTCAGTGCCACTGGCCACAACTCACCTGTTTAATTTTTCTGATAAATTCATCAAAGAATATTTGCCTTACACACTCGAATTGGGCCGCTCATTTGTGCAGCCGCATTACCAGTCGAGCCGTGCCGGAGCCAAAGCGTTGTTTGCCCTCGACAACCTGTGGGACGGATTGGGTGCATTGATTGTCGATCATCCGGAGATCAAATATTTTTTCGGAAAGGTGACCATGTATACGCATTTTCACACCAAAGCCCGCAACCTGATCATGTATTTCTTTCAGAAGTATTTCAAGGACAACGAGAACCTGGTTACGCCAATCCATCCGCTCGATCTGGGAATTGACGTGGATGAAATGACAAAAATATTTGATGGCGGCTCATACAAGGAAGATTATAAAATTCTGTCGCAGAAAGTGCGCGAATTTGGAGAAAACATTCCGCCGCTGATTAATTCGTATATGAACCTCAGTCCTTCGATGAAAACTTTTGGAACCGTGATCAACGACCAGTTTGGCGATGTAGAAGAGACAGGTATCATCGTAACAATTTCTGATATATATGCCGCCAAAACCGACCGGCACATCGAAACATACCTGAGAACAAAAGCGACCAACGACTGGCCTTTGCCTGAATAAAAAAACGATGTCATACTATAGCGAACACGAGAAATTTCACCTGGCAGTAGACTGCATCATCTTTGGATACGACGAAGACGGGCGCGAACTAAAACTTTTACTGCTGAAAAGAAAGTTTCAGCCGGCGCAGGGAGAGTGGTCGCTGATGGGCGGATTCCTCAACGGAGAAGAATCGGTTGACGAAGCTGCCAAGCGAGTACTGCAACAACTCACGGGACTATCGAATGTATATATGGAACAATTGTATACGTTCGGCGAAATTGGCCGTGACCCGGGAGCCCGGATTGTATCGGTTGCCTACTTTGCCCTGATAAAAATCGACGCTTCCGACCTCGAACTCATCAATAATCATGGCGCCACCTGGATTCCTTTCTCAAAAACGCCCGAATTGATTTTCGACCATTCTGCAATGGTTGAGCGTGCGCTAAAAAAATTACAAGTCAGAGCCAGAACCCAGCCAATCGGGTTTGAACTGTTACCCGATAAATTTACCATTCCGCAACTTCAGGGTTTGTACGAGGCCATCTACAACAAGCAACTCGACAAACGTAATTTCCGGCGAAAATTACTTTCGATGGATCTGCTTGAAAAGCTGGGGGAAAAAGAGAAAGAGTCGTCGAGAAAAGGCGCCTGGTATTACCGCTTCGACGCCAAAAAATATGAAGATCTGCTGAAACGCGGATTCAACTTCGAATTATAAAATCCCAGGCAATAAGGCAAAATAAAAGGGCAATCACCAATGACTGCCCTTTCCTGTTCATATATTTTCCTTGATTAGTAAGCTCTTCCGGATTTCCCTTCCACATAATTGATAAAAGAAGTATTTACCACTTTGTTTCCGCCGGGCGTGGGATAATTGCCAGTGAAATACCAGTCGCCGGTGTCGTTTGGACATGCTTCGTGAAGATTCTCTATCGTTTGATAAATAATCTCAACTTCTGCACGACAGTCTTCTGGCCTCAACAGTTCAGCAATTTTTGCTGAAACTTCGTCAGCTTTAAATGGCTTGTATATTTCCTTCACGTAATTCACAATCTCTTCCTTCGGAAGGTTTTCCTGCTCTTTACATTTACGGTAAACCTCGTCGATAATGTGCTGCTGATTGGTGTCCTTCAACAACTCAATGGCTGCTGTAAAAGCAATAAATTTATCAATCATCGCCATGTCAATTCCGTAGCAATCGGGATAGCGAATCTGAGGCGCTGATGAAACAACAATAATTTTTTTCGGGTGTAGCCGGTCGAGAATCTTGATGATACTTTTCTTCAGGGTTGTACCACGAACAATCGAGTCGTCGATGATTACCAGCGTGTCTTCATTTTCGCGAATGATGCCGTAAGTAACATCGTAAACATGGGCCACCAGGTCGTCCCTGCTGGCGTCGTCGGCAATAAATGTGCGCAGTTTCACGTCTTTGATCGCCAGTTTCTCGATTCGTGGCTCAACCGAAATTACAGCCGCCATTTCTTCATTGGTGATACTTCCGTTTCGCTCGCGCAATTCCTTAATCTTCCAGTCGACACAATACTGACGAACGCCCTGAACCAGACCATAGAAGGCAGTTTCAGAAGTATTCGGGATATATGAAAAAACAGTATTTTCAATGTCGTAGTCTATCGACTTCAGGATAGCGGGAGAAAGCAAACGACCCAGGGTTTTACGCTCCTGGTAAATATCCTTGTCGGAGCCGCGCGAGAAATAGATCCGTTCGAATGAACACGAACGGCGGGTATGCGGAACGCGAATCATCCTATTGGATACCGATCCGTCTTTTTTCATGATAAACGCTTCGCCCGGCTTGATCTCACAAACCTGGTCGGCTTTTACATTCATCACGGTCTGAATCACGGGGCGCTCCGAAGCGACAACCGCAATTTCGTCGTCGTAGTAATAAAAGGCGGGGCGAATTCCCCAGGGATCGCGCATTACAAAGGCATCGCCATGACCAATCATCCCCGCGATGGCATAACCTCCATCCCAGTCCTTGCTCGAATTTTCGAGTACTTTCTGCAAATCGAGGTCTTTCTCAATCAACGGTGAAATGTTGCGATTGGAGAAGCCTTCATTTTTATACTGACGGAAAAGCAACTGGTTTTCTTCATCGAGGAAGTGGCCCACTTTTTCGAGAACAGTAACGGTATCGGTGTAGGCTTTCGGATGCTGACCCAAATCGATCAACTTGCGAAAAAGCTCGTCGGTATTGGTCAGGTTAAAATTTCCGGCCAACACCAATGTACGCGATTTCCAGTTATTCTGCCGCATCACCGGATGCACAAACTCGATGCTGTTGCGGCCAAAAGTTCCGTAGCGCAAATGCCCCAGATAAACTTCGCCCGAGAAAGGAACGTTCTCATAAATCCACTTCAGGTCAGCATCTTCAGGCATATTTTTCTCAGCCTTTTTAATGCTTTTGGCAACTTTATCAAAAATATTTTTAATTGGGTTTTGTTCGATCGACCGGTGTCTATGGATGTATTCCTGACCGGGGTTCAATTCCATTTTTACATTCACAATGCCGGCGCCGTCCTGTCCGCGATTGTGTTGTTTTTCCATCAACAGGTACAGTTTATTCAGGCCATATTGCCAGGTACCATATTTTTCCTTGTAATATTCAAGCGGTTTCCGTAACCGGATCAATGCAATTCCACACTCATGTTTAATCAATTCGCTCATTGTTCTTCGGGTTGTTCAAGGGGCTCCGGATACAGCTCCGGAAACCGGATGTTATCTTTTACAATAAAGGCATTCGGGTATTTCGAGGCGATATATGCTTTTGTTTTAAGTGCCTCACTTTTATTCCTGAAGTCGCCTATTCGCACTTTAAAATTGGGTGTCTGAAATAACAAATAGCTGGCAATATCAGGAAAAATCAGGTTGAATTCGTTTTTTACTTTTACAGCCTGCTCGCGCGCTTTTGCTTCGGAACTAAAGAAAATTTCAAGTCGAAAACCATCGGTTCCTCGTCTCCGCTGGTTAATTTGGGTGTGCCTTACCAATAAATCGGTGATACGCGGATCCTGCCTGATCCGGAGTTGGCTGACGAATTCTTCCATTTTGGCAGTCTGAAACGAGAGGTTGTAGTTTACACTTAGTGTGTCGGTCTGGGCGTAGCCGGCCAGGCTGAAAAACACGAAGAAAAAAAGCAAACTACACAAATACCTCATAGAATCAGTTTTTGAGTGAGCAAATATAAGATTTTAATGGTTTGTATCTGCATTAATATTCGCTTCCGACAATATTTTTCATCGCAAAATTATAGTACAAAATTCTATTTATCAACCAATTAAAAGCAACATTCGCAAAATCAGTACAATCATCAAACACACGTAAATCAAATATTTCTCCCGAATGTTAATTTTTTGTTTTCCCAAACAGCATATTCCTTTCAGGAGAACAAAAAACCAGGCATTCAGGCATTCTGCCAACCCGTTTGCTTATTCCTGAAAAATAGTGAAATTTGCAGCCTCAAAATTCGGATTTACCTTGGAAAAGAAAAAGTTATTTATCGAAACGTATGGTTGCCAGATGAATGTGGCGGATAGTGAAGTGGTGGCAGCCATCTTGCAGGACAGAAGCTACGAACCGGTTGAAAATGTTGCCGAAGCGGATGCCATTTTCCTGAACACCTGTTCGGTGCGCGACAATGCAGAACAACGCATCTGGGGACGGCTCGACTATTTTAAAAGCCTGAAGAAAAAGAACAAAGGCCTGATCGTGGGAGTGCTGGGTTGCATGGCCGAACGGGTTGGCGACGAACTGCTGGATCATCCATCTGTCGATCTGGTTGCAGGACCGGATGCCTACCGCGACCTACCATTCCTGATAGACAAGGCCCAGGGCGGAACCGAAGCCATCAATGTTGAACTTTCGGAAGACGAAACCTACGATAAAATCACGCCGGTTCGCATCGGCGACAAAACACTTTCAGGATTTGTGAGCATTACCCGCGGATGTAACAATTTTTGCACCTATTGTATTGTGCCATACACCCGTGGACGCGAACGAAGCCGCGACCCTCAGGATATTGTAAACGAAGTGCGCGACCTGGCGTCGAAAGGTTACCGCGAAGTGACGTTACTTGGGCAAAACGTGAACTCGTATAAATGGCTGCCCGAAGGAGAACGCAAACCTGTTCGTTTCTGGGATTTGCTCGAACTGGTAGCCGCTGTCGATCCGCTGGTTCGCATCCGGTTTACCACCTCGCACCCCAAAGACATGTCGGACAAAGTGCTGAAGGCAATCGCCAAACATCCGAACATTTGCAGGCACATTCATTTACCGTTGCAGTCGGGCAGTTCGCGTATCCTGAAACTGATGAACCGCAAATACGACCGCGAATGGTACCTCGACCGCATCCGGGCTATCCGCGAAATTATTCCGGATTGCGGACTGAGCACCGATGTTTTTTGCGGTTTCTGCACCGAAACACTGGAAGATCATCAGGAAACATTGTCGCTGATGGAAGAAGTGAAATTCGACATGGCGTTTATGTTTAAATATTCGGAACGACCGGGAACTTATGCGCACAAACACCTGCCCGACGATGTTCCGGAAGAGGAAAAACTGCGCCGGCTCGACGAGATCATCCATCTGCACAACCGCATTTCGCACGAAAGCAACAAACGCGACATCGGCAAAACATTTGAAGTGCTGGTGGAAGGCACCTCGAAGAAAAGCAAAGACGAACTGTTCGGACGGACTTCACAAAATAAGGTGGTGGTGTTTCCGGCATTGCATTTCAGGAAAGGCGACTATGTGAAAGTAAAAATCCGGCGTTGTACACAAACCACGCTAATTGGCGAAGCAGAAGAATAAATTGTTGCGGGTTGCGAGATGCGGGTTACATATTATCCCGCAACCCGCAACCCGGAACCCGTAACTCGTAACAACTAGAAACTATAATGATATGGGCAAATTAATTGACGATTTTAACAGCTATCGCGAGAAGATGAACGAGAAGATTCTGGCGGCAGACAACAAAGTAATGAAACGCATCTACAGCGTTGACACACTGACTTACCAGGACGGAGCGCTGAGCGCTAAAACAAAGGAAATGCTCGGACTGGCAACATCGATGGTGCTGCGCTGCGACGATTGTGTGAAATATCACCTCGGTAAATGCCACGAACTGGGCGTTACCACCGCCGAAGTATTCGAGATTTTCTCGGTTGCCAACCTGGTGGGTGGAACCATTGTGATTCCGCATACCCGCCGCGCAGTGGAATATTGGGAAGAACTGATGGCGCAATAAAAAATTGTTGCGGGGTACATGTTCCGGGGTAAGGACTAAAGCCAGTTTACCAGGTTTCTTTATATTGCAGCTACCCGTCAGCTAAAGCAGACGGCAAAGAATAGCGTTTTGAACAACGAATTTCGGATCAGCAAAGCACTGTCTTTTGCCATTTTTTCAACAGGGTGAATTACCTCGTGATGAACCTTTATTTCTTCAACAGCTAAGTGTATTTCTTCCTTTACAAAGTTGGTTAACCTCTTTTCAATACACATTTTCTTATCTGCAATTTTTATTTCCAGCTCTTTAAATGAAGTTTCTTTTTTTGCATAATTCATTTACTGAATGGTAAACTTTATTTCCTTGCATTTAATATTTATTCTCCGATTGCTCCATTACATCTCTTAAAAAATACACCCAATTACTTGACTCTTAGTATTTATTTTCATAAATTTATACATAAAAAACTGCTTGTATAAATACTTTTCCTGAGAATTGAGCCCCATGCAAAAACGACTATCCGCTAAATTAATGATGTATCAATCGATCCAGACGATCCTGAACTCGAATAAAGAGGTTTGGCAATCGGTTTCAATTATGGCGGATGTTATAAACAACTTCGAAACACTGCTCGGAGAAATAGCCACTTACCACCAGTTAACCGGAGAAAACAAAAAGGGGATCACGGAGCAGAAAGCAGGATGGCAAAAGCAATTAATCGACATCACTTACCAGGTTTCATCGGCCCTATTTGTGATGGCTACGCGTGCCAACGACCCTGTAATAGCGCAACAAACAGATTATACCGAAACCGACCTTGTAAAGACCCGCGATGCGCAACTCGTAACATGTTGTTCGGCAATAGAAGAACTGGCACTGCAGCATCAGGCAGCCCTAACGGCCTTTGGCATAACCGGGAATGACTTAGCTCAAATGCACGACGCCATCAAACGATTTTCGGATAGTCTTCCCACGATGCGGGTGACGGTCTCTGAGCGAAAAACGGCCAATGAAAAACTGAAAGATTTATTTGCACAAACCGATGCCATGCTGAAAAACCAGGTTGACCGCTTAATGGTACGTTTTAAGCAAAGCCAACCAACGTTTTACGCGACCTACAAAACTTCGCGCCACGTGATTAACTATGGGGTGAGGCATAAAAAAGAGAAGGGCGAGGAGATCAGCAAGTCAGCGCAATGAACTACTAAACAATGTAGAGAATTGTAATTAATATTTGTTTAATATACATAAAAGAATAGATTCACAAAATAACTTATGGCAAAAGATATAAACAAGACCGTTTTTGATGAAGCTACTAAATTAAAATTAGACATTTTTGGTGAGTGCTTTGAAGAATGGTTACCGGTGTTTAATTATGATCTTTATACAAAAGCAGTATATGTATTCGATTTCTTTGCAGGTAGTGGAACTGATGCTCAAAATTACCCGGGTAGCCCCTTGGTATTACTAGATAAAGCCAAAGGAACAGACCGCAAATATTGCCTTAATGCAAAAAAAGAAATCAAGTTCTTATTTAATGAAGGAGATTCTGAAAAAAGTAAGGAGTTAATTCAAAATATAATTCAATATATTGAACAATGCCAAAAGAAAAATAAGTGTGGCGGGTGTACTTATCAATACAAAGTAAAAAATCTTGATTTTCAGGACATATTCTCAAACGCTGGTATAACCAACATATTCAAAAGTAAAGAATTTGGCAAGTTTATCTTACTAGATCAATACGGGTTTAGCCAAATCGATGAACAAATATTTCTCCAGTTGCTATCGTATCCAAAAACTGACTTTATTTTCTTCATTTCTTCTTCTTTTATAAGTAGATTCAGAGAGCATCCAAACACGAAAAAATACATTGACACTACTAAGATCAAATTTGATGAGATCAGACCAAACGAAATTCATAGGGCAATTGCAAATTATTTTCGAGACCTAATTCCCCCAGATAAAGACTATTATTTGCATCACTTTTCTATTAGGAAAGAAGAAAAAAAAGGTAACTATTATGGACTAATCTTTGGTTCGAATCATACTTTTGGAATGGAAAAATTTTTAAAAGTTTGCTGGAGCCATGATTCGTATTCAGGAGAAGCAAATTATAATATTGATAACAATTTTCAACCTGGAACATTATTTTATCACCCAGAGAGTAACATTAAAAAAGAAACAATTTCATCTGAAATAAAACAATTAATTTTATCAGGCCAAATTATTGACAATGTCAGCGGGTTAAAACTTGCTATGCATAAAGGTTGTGAGCCAATTTTGTTTACACAAGTCGTTCAACAGCTTGAAAAGGAAAAGCTGATTGAAAGATATGGAAACGTAAACAATCAGTCTTCAATTATTCATAAAGCTAAAGTTTATTACATAAAAAGATTAGGCAATGGCACATAAAATAGAATGGACGGAACAAACATGGAATCCCTCAGCAGGTTGCACTAAAATTAGTTCTGGCTGTATAAATTGCTATGCAGAATCAATGGCATTTCGGTTGCAAGCAATGGGAGTTGAAGGTTATAAAAATGGATTTGAATTTAATCCAGTACAAAGCCGATTAAATGATCCCTTCAAGAGAAAAAAACCTACAGTCTATTTCGTTAATTCAATGAGCGATATTTTTCATAAAGATATGCCTCAAGACTATTTGAATAAGATTTTTAGAGTCATTGAAGAAACGCCTCATCATACCTACCAAATTTTGACAAAAAGAGCTGATAGAATGTTTGAATATTTGTCAAAAAGAGACATTCCCTCAAACATCTGGCTTGGGGTCACAGTCGAAAACAAAAATGAAGGATTGCCAAGAATTGATAAACTAAGAAATCTTCAAGCTAGCGTTTTGTTTTTGTCTGTTGAGCCCTTACTTGAAGATTTAGGCATAATAAATCTCGAAAATATAGATTGGGTGATTGTTGGAGGAGAAAGTGGAAACAGAGCCAGGCCCATGGAAAAAGAATGGGTTATAAGCATAAAACACCAATGTGAAAATAAGGATATTGCATTTTTCTTCAAACAATGGGGAACCTGGGGCGCGGACAAAGTAAAACGAAATAAAAAGTTAAACGGCAAAGAGATTGATGGAAAAATCTGGCATCAATATCCAGAAGTTATTGAACAACAATTCACAATGATTTAATTCCACACTAATGCGGATAAGTTATCCGCATCCAAGCCCAACAAAAGCGAATTGAACAACTCGCATTATAAATACAAACTCATAAACCCCTCGTTGCAACCAAGGGGAAGCGAAAGATAAACTGAAACAAAAAAAATGAAAAACAAAGCGGTGTTACTCATTCTTGTGCAACTGTTTGTTGCAAATGTGCTTATAGCGCAAAGTTTAAAAGAATCGCTGGGAGGTGTAAAAACAAATTTTCAGATATTCTCTGATGCCATTGATTTGGAAGCGAGCAATCAAATCATCATTCTAAAAGCGGAGAAAAAACACGATCAATATGCAGATAGCTTTTCGGGTTATGGCTGGGGATACGGATACCAGTCGTTTCACCTCGAATTTATAACGAACAAGGACTTAACAGTCAAAACGTATAAGCGCGAAAGAGGGATCACCAGTCGGGAGAACAAACTTGACCTGACGTTTTATGATGCGGGAAACAATGTGATTGCATCGACGATTGTTCCGTTCGACTATGTCGATTTGCTACGTGACACCAAAAAAATAGGTGGCCCCTATTTTTATTCCATCGACCTGATCGACATCCCGGTGGTACTCCTGGATAAAACGGCAAAGATTGGCATGATTAAACTTGTGTCTTCGAATTAAAATTATCCGTTGGCTAAAGCCAACGGCAAAGGATAATCGCCCAATGATGGCTGATGCACTATCCTTCGCAATCACATTCATGTGACGGAGAAATTCAATTAAAATTTGTCTGCATTTATGCGCTAAAAACAAATGCTATTGGGCTTATCTCCACGGGCTAAAGCCAACGGCAAAGGATAAGCGCCCGAAGATGGCTGATGCATTATCCTTCGCCGTCACATTCATGTGACAGATAAATTCAATTAAAATTTGTCTGCATTTATGGGCTAAAGACAAATGCGATTGGGCTCCTCTCTGTTGGCTAAAGCCAACAGCAAAGGATAAGCGCCCTAAGATGGATACTGCACTATCCTTTGCCGTCACATTTATGTGACGGAGAAAAATGACAAACTTTTCAAAGGGCTTTAGCCCCATAACTAAACCTATTTTATCTGCTTTAAATTCATTACATTAGAGCATACAACAAAATTCATCCGATTATGTCCTATGTAAAGATCTGGCTCCATTGTGTCTGGAGTACCAAAAACAGAGACTGCATTATCTCAAAATCTTTTCGCCCAAATCTGCTAAAGCATTTCAGGGAAAATGCACTTGAGAAAAATATTGTTCTTGATTATATCAATGCTCACGAAGACCATGTTCATGCTCTTGTCAATTTGGGAAAACAGCAGAATCTGGCCACTGTTATGCAATATCTAAAAGGTGAAAGTTCGTTCTGGATTAATAGCCAGAAAGCTGTACCAGGGCATTTCTCCTGGCAGGACGATTATTTTGCTGTTTCAGTAAGTCATTCGCATGTCGATCGGGTTAGAGAATACATTAAATATCAGGATGAACATCACAAAAAGATGAGTGGGCAGGAAGAAATTGAGTTATTTATGAAGAAATATGGCTTTGAGCAGATTAAGGGCTAAAGCCCATTCTTCTTTTTTGGCTTCACTCCGTTGGCTAAAGCCAACGGCAAAGGATAATCGCCTGAAGATGGCTGATGCACTATCCTTTGCCGTCACATTCATGTGACGGAGAAATTCAATTAAAATTTGTCTGCATTTATGCGCTAAAGACAAATGCGATTGGGCTTATCTCCACGGGCTAAAGCCAACGGCAAAGGATAATCGCCCGAAGATGGCTGATGCACTATTCTTTGCCGTCACATTCATGTGAGGGAGAAATTCAATTAAAATTTGTCTGCATTTATGCGCTAAAGACAAATGCGATTGGGCTCCTCTCCGTTGGCTAAAGCCAAAGGCAAAGGATAATCGCCCGAAGATGGCTGATGCACTATTCTTTGCCGTCACATTCATGTGAGGGAGAAATTCAATTAAAAAGGACTGAATTTACAATATTGAATAATCAACATTCAATTTCCAAATAGCTCACCCGCAACTCGAAACTCGCAACCCGCAACAATTCTTACGGATACAAATCCGGGTTCAGGAAAGGAATAAAAGCCATTTGAACAGCAGGTAAATACAGGGATTTCCGGGTAATGGCATCATTTGTCAATAAACCGACAGCACCGTTTTGCTGCTTGGAGTTCGATTTTGCAAAGACGACATCATCGGCATCGCCAAGCTCCATGCCTCCATGAACCAATTCTGCCACACGTGGAGGCAGGAAGAATCCTGCTGTACGCGCTTTGCCGATTTTTTGTCCGTTGCTGATCACCATCCAGGCAAAAGCCATTAATCCGGAGCCGCTCTCCTCCACTCCACCTTCCAAACCGATGTAATAATCGAATGACGGAAATTGTGTCCTTGCTGCGTTTACACGATTCATGGCGCCGGTCAGCGTTTCGGCATCGCTCATCGGCTGATCGGAAACACCACTTGAAACCGACACTCCGGTCACTTCAAATGCTTCGTTCAGCAAAGGTCTCAGCCCATCGCGCACCGCTTCAATTTTCACAGGGTTCTTCGAGGCTACAATTATTTTAATCATGACGTTTTTTGTTTTCAGGAGCGAAAAGTACAAAAACCATCTTCAAAAATGAACGTTTCTTTAACTTCAGATTCAAAGCCGATGGCAAACAAATTTCGTATTTTAGCGACTCGAACCAAATCGTCAGAAATGATTATCAGAAAAGCAAACGAGAACGATTCGGCCAGCATTGTTGCCTTTCAACTAGCCATGGCGTGGGAAACCGAATCGCTTCAACTGGATGAGCCAACGGTAATAAAAGGTGTTGCAGCCGTTTTCGCCGACGAATCGAAAGGCACCTATTATATAGCCGAAACTGCGGGGAAAGTGGTTGGATCGTTGCTCACGACCTTCGAGTGGAGCGACTGGCGCAACGGGACCGTGCTCTGGATCCAGTCGGTTTATGTGCTGCCGGAATACCGCAAACAAAGTATTTTCAGCAGACTGTACAAACATGTTCAGGGGAAAGTTGCAGCAGACCCGAATTTGCGTGGCATCAGGCTTTATGCCGACAAAACAAATACATCGGCCCACCAGGTATACGAACACCTGGGCATGACCGCCGAACATTACCAGATGTACGAGTGGATGAAGTGAAACGAGTTACGAGATACGAGATGCGGGTTGTGTGTTAACTCGTAACCTGCAACCCGAAACCCGCAACAATCAATAAAATATCATGAATAAAAAACCCATTTCTCCTGAAGTTCGCCAGCAGTTGATCTATGCGCAGCGTGAAGAGATTACCGAGCATTACATCTACAGCAGGCTGGCAGAGCAAACGCGTGACGAAGCCAACAGCAAAGTTCTGAAAGCCATTGCTGCCGATGAGTTGAAACATTACAAGCTTTGGGCCGCCTACACGAACAAAGAGGTGTCGCCAAGCCAGTGGGAAGTGAGGAAATATTACTGGATTGCCCGCGTTTTCGGATTGACTTTCGGACTGAAACTGATGGAGAAAGGCGAAAAGAATGCGCAAATAAATTATGGCTTGATTGCCACTGAAGTGCCCGAAGCAGAAGAGGTGGCCAATGACGAAAACAAGCACGAACAGGAACTGATTGGCCTCATCGAAGAAGAGCACCTGAAATACATGGGGTCGATTGTACTCGGGCTGAACGATGCACTGGTCGAAATACTGGGAACGCTGGCAGGGCTAACTTTCGCGCTGCAAAACACGATGCTGGTGGCGCTGGCCGGAATCATCACCGGGATTGCCGGGGCGCTGTCGATGTCGTCGTCGGAATACCTTTCGAACAAAGCCGAAGGGAAAGCTGATCTGGCCGTGAAGTCAGCCATTTTCACCGGAATTGCCTACGTGATTGCTGTCGTATTTTTGGTGGCACCTTACCTGATATTTAAGTCGCCATTCCTGGCGCTTTTAGTTGCGCTGCTCGATTCCATCCTGATTGTTTTCCTGTTTACCTATTACATTTCGGTGGCCAACGACCAGCCATTCCGTAAACGTTTTGTGGAGATGGTTGTTTTAAGTTCGGTCGTCGGAATCATCTCATTCGGACTGGGATACCTGGTGAGAGTATTATTTGGGATCGATGTGTAGAAAAGGGTTGTCGGGTTGTCTTTGTTCTCTTTGTTGTTAAAATCTGCAACCCGCATCGCGTATCTCGCACCTCGGAACCCGGAACCTGAAACTTGTTTAAGCCGTGAGTACCTATATACAAAAACTGATTCAGCAGGGAGAACATCAGACGCAGGATTTTAAATACTGTATCAGCGATTCGAAGAAAATTGCCAAATCGCTGGTGGCCTTTGCCAACACCGACGGAGGCCGCCTGCTGATTGGCGTGAAAGACAACGGTCGTATTGCCGGAGTTCGATCGGAAGAAGAATATTACATGGTGGAATCGGCAGCAAAAATCTTCTCCGATCCGCCGGTTGAATTCACCACCAAGCAGCACACCGTCGATGGGAAAACGGTACTCGAAGTAATCATAGAACCGAGTGCTGAAAAACCGCACTTTGCCCGAGACGACGAAGGCAAGTGGTGGGCTTATTTCAGGAAAGACGATGAGAACCGTCTTGCAAACAAAATCATGATTGAAGTGTGGAAGCGGCAAAAAAGCAAGCAGGGAACACTGATCAACTATTCGGAAAGTGAAAAAATACTCATCGACTATCTTGAAAAAAACGAATCGATTACCGTTGGGAAATATGCACGAATTGCACACATCAATTATAAGAAGGCAGAACAAATCATCATCAGTTTCAGGTCGCTTAATATTCTGAAAGACATTTTTTCGGAAGACAAAATAGGATACAGCATCAACGAAGCATTCGATCGCGAAACCTGGGAGAATAAGCTCGCAAGTAACTCTGATTCCTGACAGCAATCCTATTGTTGCTCTGTATTGACAAATGGTTTTACTGCAAAAATTTCCGCGACACAGGCGACGGTTTATTACAAAATTCACAAACTTTTAATGAAATGCTTGCTGTTGGCAAAGAGAATAGCCTATTTTTACAAGTATTAAAATTTAAATATTTCATAACAACTTAAACCAGCAAAGATGAATTTCAGATTACTCCTGATTGCAGTTTTACTGATTGGATGCCAGCAATTGTTTGGCCAGGAAAACTACAAGACAGTATCAACAATTGATTCGACCAAAATCTACAAAGGAGGTGCTCCTTACGAGGTAAAAACCTTCACCCAGACTTTTAAATCGAAAAAACCGAAGAATGTAATCATGATGATTGGCGACGGCATGGGCGTTTCGCAGGTTTATGCCGGGGTGACAGCCAACCACGGCCACCTTTTCCTCGATAATTTCAAATGCGTAGGTTTTTCAAGAACCCAGTCTGCAAGTGATTACATTACCGATTCAGCAGCAGGCGGGACAGCACTTTCATCGGGATATAAAACATACAACGGCGCCATTGGCGTAAATGCCGACACTGTTCCGCAAAAATCAGTTCTCGAAATGGCTGAGGCCAAAGGGCTGGCAACCGGACTGGTTTCCACATCTGCCATCACACACGCCACGCCGGCATCATATATTGCCCACCAGGGCAGCAGGGGAAGCTACGAAGACATCGCTGCCGACTTCCTGAAAACCGACATCGAAGTATTTATTGGCGGCGGCTATAAACATTTTGCTGAACGGGCCGACAAACGCGACCTTACCAAAACCCTTCAGGAAAAAGGTTACCAGGTTTTGCGCAACCCGGAAGACATCTATAAAGTTAAATCGGGCAAGCTGGCCGGCCTCACTGCCGATGAGCACAACGACCCATATCCCAAAAGAGTTATGAGCCTGCCGCGCTCGACCGAAACTGCACTCAACATCTTGTCTCAGGACAAAAAGGGATTTTTTATCATGATTGAAGGTTCGCAAATTGACTGGGGCGGTCACCAAAACAACACCGGTTACATCGTGAACGAAATGCTCGACTTCGACCGTACCATTGGTAAAGCGCTCGAATTTGCGGCACAGGATGGTGAAACCCTTATCATCGTGACTGCTGATCACGAAACCGGCGGCTTCTCGCTCACGGGTGGGGATATGAAGACAGGAATGGTGAGAGGCGCATTCACAACCGGCGACCACACAGCCGTGATGGTTCCTGTTTTTGCCTATGGCCCGGGAGCCGAACTGTTTGGCGGAATCCAGGAAAACACCGACATTGCTAAAAAAATAATGAATCTGCTTGGGCTCTAAGCCATTACCCGACGCATATCTGAAAAAACTATGTATGAATGTTTTGTGTTCATACATAGTTTTTTACTTTTAGGGCTTTTAATTTTCTAAACCGGAGACTTATATGCGTCATTCACTGGAAGTACTCGATCATGTGCGGTTGAATTTTTCGTCATCCGGACTGCTTTTCCTGAATATCGCGCTCGCCTTTATCATGTTTGGTGTAGCGCTTGGTATCAAAGCAGAGCATTTCACCGATATTCTGAAAAAACCAAAATCGGCTATCGTAGGCTTCATCAGCCAGGTATTTCTGCTTCCGGCGTTCACATTTCTGCTGGTGCTGGTTTTAAACCCAACACCTACCGTAGCGCTGGGAATGATTATGGTAGCTGCTTGCCCTGGCGGAAACATCTCGAATTTCATTAGTTCAATATCGAAAGCCAATGTGGCGCTTTCGGTCAGTCTCACGGCCATTTCAACGCTGACAGCCATCTTTTTTACACCATTTAATTTTGCACTCTGGGGAAACCTTTATATCGATTTTTACAATGCGCATGGCGCTGCCGGTTTGGTCCGACCGCTCGAAATCGACAAAATCCAGATGTTTCAAACAGTTTTCATCCTGCTCGGAATTCCGGTTATTGTCGGTTTATTCTTTGCCCGGAAGTTCCCAAAGATGACCGAAAAAATCAAAAAACCGATCAATCGCGGGTCGTTGCTGTTTTTTGTCCTGATGGTAGTCGCCATGCTTTCGGCCAACTTTTCGCAGTTCACCAGCTATGTCCACCTCGTATTTATTATCGTATTGCTGCATAACCTGCTGGCTTTATCAACCGGATTCTTTTTCAGCCGCATCGCCGATTGTCCGCAAATCGACAGGCGGGCCATCGCCATCGAAACCGGCATCCAGAATTCAGGATTGGCACTTGCCCTGATGTTCAATCCCAAAATATTTCCTCCTGAAATGGAACTCGGCGGGATGGCCATCGTGGCAGCATGGTGGGGAGTCTGGCACATTATCAGCGGATTGACACTCGCCTTTTTTTGGTCGCGCAAACCTATTTTTGCATAGATGGAACGACGTTCTGCAAAATATGAAATCGTTCGTCTTTACGTGCGATTTGCATTCTGGCTCACGCACAAACGAATCATCGTTGAGGGAATCAACCGCATCCCAGAGCAAGGACCAATTATTTTTGCACCCAACCACCAGAATGCTTTGATGGACCCACTGGCGCTGGTTTGCACCAACCCGCACCAAACGGTTTGGCTGGCCCGTGCCGACATTTTTAAACTGAAAGCCACCCGGCCCATCCTTCGTTTTCTGCGCATCATGCCGGTTTACCGGATTCGCGACGGCAAAGAAAACCTGGCCAACAACGAGGAAGTTTTCAATACCGTTATCAGCATTCTGGAAGACAAACTTACCATTGCCCTTTTTCCTGAAGCTGCCCATTCAGGAAAACGCCGGATGCTGCCCCACAAAAAAGCCATACCGCGCATTGCACTGGAAGCCGAAGAAAAAAATGAGTTTAAACTAAACCTGAAAATCGTGCCAGTCGGGATTTTTTACAGCCATTACTGGGCCTTCAATCGCTCCATTATCGTCGAATACGGCGAACCAATCGACGTAGACAAATTTCGCGATGAATACCAGCAGAATCCGCAGAAGGCATTGCTCGACCTGCGAGACGAAATTTACCGGCAACTTTCGCCGCTGGTGCTTAACATCAGGAGCGAAACGCGTTATGAAGACTACGAAGCCATGCGCCTTTTGCTAGGAAAAACATACGCAAAAAAGGCAAAGTTCAGCCGAAACCGCGGACTACAGCAGCTTTATGCCGAAAAAGAACTGATAGGCAAACTGGAAAAACTCGAAGCAACCAATCCTGAACCTTTTGGGCAACTGGTAGCCGGACTAAAAAACTATCTCCTGAAAACAGAAAAAGCAGGAATGACAGACGACCTGGTTGACAAATCAGGAAAAATGAACTGGAAAATTCTGACCGGGCAATTACTGGCAGCGATGGCGTCTCTTCCGGTTTTTGTGTTCGGACTCGTTTTCAACCTTATTCCGTTCCTTCTTCCCGGAATAATCCTGAAAGGGAAAATCAGGGACATGACTTTCATGAGCACTTTCAATTTTGTCATTGGCTTGATCATGTTCCCGCTTTTTTACCTGATTTTTAGTGCGGGAGTCTGGGCAACTTTCCATTCCTTTTGGCTCTCGCTGGCTGTTCTAATCCTGATGCCTTTGGG
>JAEWME010000131.1 GCA_023393265.1 Bacteroidota bacterium
TGCTTAAATCTATTAATGCAGAAGCGGCAAAAGCTGGCCGGGTGATTCCGTGCCTGCTTCAGTTTCACATTGCAGAAGAAGAAACAAAATTTGGCCTTTCGTACGAAGAGGCAGCCGGATTGCTCGACTCGGAGGAATACAAGTCTCTGTCGAACGTTGCGGTTTCAGGAGTAATGGGAATGGCCACTTTTACCGATGATGAAGACCAGGTGAAACGCGAATTTTCATGCTTAAAGTCTTATTTTGATTGGTTGAAAACAGATTATTTTGCAGACGACGATCGGTTTCGGGAAATTTCGATGGGCATGTCGGGCGATTACCAAATTGCTGTTAACGAAGGAAGTACGATGGTTCGGATTGGAAGTACCATTTTTGGCGAACGAATTTACATCAGATAACAAATTGACAAACTACTAAATTACACCATAATATGACTACACTGGAAACAACTTACATGGGGCTGAAACTGAAGAATCCCATCGTGGTGGCAAGTTCGGGACTGACGAATTCAGCCGAGAAAATTAAGGAACTTGAAAATGCCGGTGCAGCGGCTGTTGTGCTAAAATCGATTTTCGAAGAGCAAATCAACAGTGAAGTGAATCACCTGATCAACCGCGATCCGCAGAATCAGTATCCCGAAGCAGAAGATTATATCTGGAATTACGTTCGGCACAATTCAATCAACAATCACCTGAACCTGCTGCGGGAAGCAAAAAAAACAGTGAGCATCCCGGTGATTGCCAGCATCAATTGTATGTCGGCCTCCGAATGGACTGTATTTGCCCGCGAATTTGAGGAAGCCGGTGCCGACGCGCTTGAACTCAATCTTTTCTTTGTGCCGGTTGATCGAAACAAATCGTCGGATGAAATAGAAAAACTTTACCTGAAAGTTGTGGCCGATGTGAAGAAACAGGTGAAAATACCGGTGTCGATTAAAACCGGTTTTTACTTTACCAACCTGGTGTCGATGGCCAACCGGCTGACTGGGAGCGGCGCTGATGCGCTGGTACTTTTCAACCGCTTTTACGAGCCCGACATCAATCTCTCGAAACTGGAACTTTCGGCTTCTGAAATTTTTAGTTCTCCGGGCGACGTTTACCGGGCATTGCGCTGGATTGGACTGATTTCGTCGCAACTGCCGAAAGTGGAACTTGCAGCAGCAACCGGCATTCACGACGGCGAAGCAGTTATTAAACAATTGCTTGCCGGAGCTCAGGTTGCGCAGATTTGTTCGTCGATTTACATCAATGGGGCGCAGGTAATTGCCGGAATGGTGAATGAGTTGCAGACTTTCATGAAAAAATGGAATTTCAACCGCATCGAAGATTTCCGTGGAAGGCTCTCGTATAAAAACATTCCTGATCCGATGGTTTACGAACGGTCGCAGTTTATGAGATATTTTTCGGGTATATAGCCCACTACAATAGAATGAAAACCTGAGTTCGCACCACGAATTCAGGTTTTTTTATAGCAGTAAGATGAATTGAGTAGAAGCATCTTAGTAGTCAGAAAAAAGTTTTCACGCCACCACTATTTACCGATAGAAGGAAGGAAGTCGATGACGTCGAGCAAAAGTTGTCTTTTCTGCTCAGTCATCGCTGATAAAATTGCTTCCATCTTTTCAATCTCTATATCGATAATCTGCTGATCAATGCGCTGTTCTGTATTCATAATCACCGTATACGCTTCCAGTGCTATTTCAATTTCATTCTCAATCAGCAAATCGACAAACAACGGAATGTACATGCTGTAATCCATTCCGTTTTCCCAGCAACTGGCCACCAGTTCCTTCAGCTCCAAAGCATATTTTTGATTCCTGATGGCTTCAATAATCATCGGTATGGCGTCACTTTCCTTTAGTGTTCCAAACAAAGCGGTTATTTTCGATTTAATCTCAGGGTTCGAACTCAGATGAAGCATCTCTATCAGGATTGGAATGTCGGCTGCCTTTCCCGAAACGCGCAGTTCTTCGAGTGTTTCAATTACTTTCAGCGAGTCTGCCGATTCTAATCCCTTCAGGATATCTTTATGTTCATTTTTCGAAGAAGTGTCCATCTTTTGCTGGTCTGAATATTTTGCAAAGTTAATTATTTACAGGTTTCCGAAATCTTTAACGAAAATTTTGCAATCGATGATTTTGATAAACGAGAACTTTTTACATTCTGAAGTGGTTTTCGGAACCAGAAATTTTATGAAATCGTTAAAGGAACCGGAGAATTCGCCGCGAGTCTTATCTTTGTCGGCTCAAAAAGAAAAAATGCCCATGAATCAAAAAACAAAAGATCTGGCGGAAATGAAGGTATCGCGGCTGATGCTTCAGTTTTTCATACCGTCGTTTGTCGGCGTTTTTGTAAATGCACTTTATAACATTGTCGACCGTGTTTTTATCGGTCAGGGTGTGGGTTCTATGGCGCTGAGCGGTATCTCTGCCATCTTCCCGGTGATGCTCATTGTGATGGGTTTTGGCATGTTAATCGGCATTGGAGCCGGAGTTCTGGTGTCCATTAACATGGGCAGACGCGATATGCCAAAAGCCGAACGGGTGCTTGGAAGCAGCTTTTTGTTTATGTTACTGGTTTCAGCACTTATTACAGTCATTGGTTTTTCAATCAAAGGGCCGCTGCTCCGGTCGTTTGGCGCCACTGCCGAAACGCTCACTTATGCCAACGATTACCTCGATATTATTTTGGCCGGTACGGTTTTTCAGGTAGTTGGTTTCTCGTTGAATAACATCATCAGGGCCGAGGGAAATGCCCGCGTTGCCATGTTCTCGATGATCATCAGCGCCGGAACAAACTTAGTACTCGATCCGCTCTTTATTTTTGGGTTCGGCATGGGTGTGAAAGGAGCTGCCTATGCAACAGTTATTTCGATGATGGTACTTTCGGTGTGGGTGCTGCTCCATTTCCGAAGCAATAAAGCAGTTGTAAAACTGAAACCTGAAAATATTGTTTTCGACCGTAAAATCCTGATTGAAATATCCGCCATCGGGATGGCGCCATTCTTTATGCAGATCGCCAACAGCGTGGTTCAGGGTTTACTCAATACCAAACTGATTGCTTTTGGCGGCGATTTGGCCGTTGGGGCGATGGGAATTGTCAACAGTGTTTCTACGCTGATCGTTATGTCAATTGTGGCCATCAATATGGCGTCGCAGCCCATTGTCGGGTTCAACTACGGGGCAAAGTCGTTTTGTAGGGTGAGGGAAGCGCTGCGCATCGCACTGATTTCAGCTTCAGGAATTGCCGTTTTTGCCTTTGTTTTGCTGCAACTGTTTCCCGGATTCATTGTGCGCCTTTTTAACTCATCCGACGAGGGTTTGCTTGAAATAGGCAGTCAGGGCTTGCGGCTTGGATTAATGGCCATGCCTTTTGTCGGTTTTCAGGTGGTTGCCGGAAACTTTTTTCAGTCGGTTGGCAAAGCGAAGATTGCTGTTTTTCTCACGCTTTTGCGGCAGGTAATTATACTTATTCCACTGCTTTTTGTGTTACCCAATTTTTTCGGACTGCAGGGAATCTGGTTTTCCATGCCAATATCCGATCTGGCATCGGCTACCGTTGTCGTATTTTTCCTGATTAGTCACTGGAAAAAGCTTCGTGACGAGGAAGCCGCTCATTCCTGAAAATATACATAGTATTGGATTCGGGGCAATGCACAGTGTGTCCCTTTTGCGCCAGTAATCCGACATGTTTCCGGCTGATTATTTTACTTCGGCGGTTTGGTAAGGAAAAGTAAACGAAAAAAAACTGCCTTTCCCCGGCTCCGATTGCAAGGTGAGCGAGCCGCCAAGCAGGTCGAGTAAACCCCTCACAATGGAAAGGCCAAGACCTGTGCCTCCATACAATATCGACGTTTCGCTGCTGGCCTGAATAAAACGTTCAAAAATGGCCGCCTGCTTATCCTTCGGAATGCCGATGCCCGTGTCGGAAACTGAAAACTGAAGCAGCCGGTCGTTATATTTTTTGCAGTGAAGTTTTATTTCTCCGGAATGGGTGAACTTGAAGGCATTTACAACCAGGTTGTTGAGGACTTGTTTGAGTTTTGCAGAATCGAGCATCACGGTTTCCGGTAATCCCGTCGTATCACATTCCGTCAGGAAATTAACTTCGGTTTTTTTCGTCCGGGTCCGGTATTCCTGGTAGCCAAAAGATATTTCATCAACGAATTTTTTCAGGTTAATTATTTCGTAGCGAACGGATACCTGACCCGATTCTATCCGGGCAAAGTCGAGAATACCATCAATAATTTCGAGCAGATCGGCGCCGCGCTGGTAAATTATTCTGGTATATTCTTCCATTGTTGCCTTGTTGTCAAATTGGTCGGCCAGCAGTTCTGAGAAGCCCATGATCGCATTCAGTGGTGTGCGCAATTCGTGACTCGTATTCTGCAGAAAAGCAGTTTTAAGCCGGTCGCTCTCTTCGGCCCTTGTTTTAGCTATTTCCAGTTCGGTTACCATCGCATTCAGCCGGTTAAAATTTTCCTGCAGACTCTCGTTCAGAGTCAGGTATTCTTCGTTCAGCGCCTGATACTCCATGTTTTTATTGATCAGGTTTTCTTCGTGACGCTTTCGTTCTGTTATGTTTTCGAGCATTACTACTACCTGGCTATTGTTTGGCGAATACAGTGAAAGTGCCAGCCATGTGGGTGATTGGGGAAGGCGAAGCTCCGTTTTTCCAATCTTTCCGGTGGTAGCAGCATCCACAAACATTCCGAAAAGCGGCGAGTCTCCATTCAAAATTTCAGGAAATAATTCGGAGACTTTTTGTCCTTTCATCGGCTGTAATCCGGTGATTTCGGAAAATGCAGGGTTGGTAGCCAGAAAGATAAAGTCCACCGGTGTGTTATTCAGGAAGAGCAGTTCCAGATGAGCCAGCCCGTTACTCATATTACTGAAAAGATTTCGGTACTGTTTTTCACTTTCAAGAAGCGCCCTGCTTATGCGTAGCTGGCGATTTACAACCAGAAATACAACCAGGCAAATGAATGCGAGGAAAATGGCTGATGCAGTGATTGCTATGTAAAACGTGGCGTCAAATTTTTCGGTTTGCTTGTTTAGCTCAATCGAAATAATCTGGTCGATTTGGGCGGCCTGTTTTTCCAGTTTAAAATAACCGATCCGCAGCAAAGTTTCCAGTGTCGGATTACGTTTCTCACTTTCAATCCACGACTCCAGAATCTTCTGAAATTCGTCGTTGTCTTTTCGAAATGAATTCAGGATGTCTTTGTCGACAGAGATAGTCAGCTCACTATCAGGATTGAGTAGTTGGATGGTTTCCTCAAATGATTGACTTGCCTGGTTGAGGTAGGCGATTCCCTGTTGGCGGTTAAACGGAATTTCTTTATTTCCGGCCAGACCAATGTGCAGAAACCCTTTTGCCAGGTCGATTCGTGCCTGTCTGTTGTTCTCGGCTACTGCAAGCGACTGACTTACAATTTGCTGTTGCCTGAAGTAAATGAACGAAACAGCAGCGCAGGTTAGAATAGAAAGTAAAACAGCTCCCCAAATCCATAGCTTTGGCGTGATGTTCAACTGTCGTTTTGGGGGTTGCGGTTCGTTCATCGGAAGTGGATTTTAAATGTTTTGCTTCGGGAGAAACCAATTAAGTCAGTTTTTTGTTTCGCGGTAGAGTATTTCTTCAATCCTGATTCTTCCAGGCATTTCGGCCCTGGTAAATCCAAATGGTGAGACCATTTTAAGGTGATTATCTGAATTGATAAAATCTTTCAGGACAGCGTCCCAGGCTTGTTTTAACTTGCGGTCTGATTTTCTGAAGGCAAAGGCACCGTAGCCCATCCAACCGTTTTTGTACGAAGCGGCATCCTGATCGTCAACTACCTCTGTGTTGTCCGATTGCTCCTGAAACGCCATCCATTTGATGGTTGGCGACGACAACGCCAGTGCGTCGGCCACATGCGACTCAACAGCCGTACGTCCGGTCATGGCATCAGGGACAACTACCAGGCGTTCGTCGATAAAACCGGCGTCGCGCAGCAGTTTTTCTTCGATAGCACCCGAAATAACAGCAATTTTTATGTCGGTGCTCCGAATTGCTTCAGCGAATGACGTGATGTTTCTGGGGTTTCCTTTGTAAACCAGCAGGCTTTGCCGAACGTGGAATGTTGGTATCGAAAAACTGACCTGCCGGGCCCGGGCGTTTGTAATGAACAATCCTGCGGCGATTACATCTATTTTACCGGCTTCCAGTTCCGGAATCAGCGATCCAAATTCCATCAGTTTCCATTGGATGTTTTTGATTCCCATCTTTTTAGCTACATATTGGGCAATTTCCGGAGATTCGCCGGTAACTTCTCCTTTTTCGGTAAGGTACGAATATGGCGCTTCAATGGCATAGCCAATCCGGATGGTCCCGTCTTTCCTGATTTTGGCGAGCGACGAATCATACGAAAGCAGGTAGGCAAAACCGATGATAATAAGGATGGAAACGAAGGCAACGATGGATGTAGTGTGACGCTTTACTAATTTCATCTCCCAAACGAGTTTGGTCTTTTGAAATACTTCTCCGGAATATTCCGGAAAAGCTTAATGCAACTATCAGTTGTGCTGAAATCACATTTTTTAAAGATAGATAAATTCTGCCGAACTAACGAGTGATATTTATCAAACGGACTTCATTTGCCGAGCGCTAGTCGCAGCGTTTAAACGGTGTGGAGCACGGCCGTATCGAAAACAGGAGCCCGGCAGTCCTGATGACGGATTGGCAACAGAATTTGGGTACAGCCCGGAATAATTCCTTCGGCTCCTGAAAGTGTCAGGTTTTCAATGACTCCAACGTATTTCTTCCGGAAACAGGTGATGATACCCTTTACAAGTTCGTCTTCGGTGATGCGGTGAATGGTTTTACAAAGGGAACCAATAGTTGATCAGTTGCAAAATGTAAGGCGTGAGAATGGCAGTGAAAATTCCGTTGACAATGAGCCCGATACTCGACATGGCGCCGAACGATGGACTGATTTCCATCGAACGGGAAGTGCCTACTGCATGTGCAGCAGTTCCCATCGAAA
>JAEWME010000184.1 GCA_023393265.1 Bacteroidota bacterium
CAAAGAGGATTAATGTAGAATTAAGACTGCCCGATCTTTTCGGCAATCTCGTTCATCAGCCATTGCGGCGTGGAAGTTGCTCCGCATATTCCAACTGTTTGAACGTCCTGAAACCAGCTGATATCCACTTCCTCCGGATGACTAACAAAATAGGCATTTTCGTTCACACTTTTGCAAACGCCAAACAAAACGTGCGCATTCGAACTTTCTCTTCCGCCAACAAAAACAATCACCTCATGATGGGCAGCAAAATCCTGTAAATGAGGAACGCGGTTTGCGACCTGCCTGCAAATGGTATCGTGGGCTTCAACCGGTTTTCCCGACTTTGTTTCAAGCTCGTTCCTGAGTTTTCGGAACCCATCCACAGACATGGTAGTCTGCGAAAACAAAACAATCGGGCTTGAACAATCAACTTGACCAAGATCGTCGGTTTTGTCGATAACGACAGCATTGCCGGCCGTATGCCCAATCAATCCTACCACCTCGGCGTGATCCGGATGACCAAAAACAATCACCTGTCCATTCTCTCCGGTCATTTGCTCCGATGCTTTTTTCACCCGCTGCTGCAATTTCAGCACCACAGGACAAGTGGCATCAATCAATTCGATGTTATTTTGGCGGGCATATTCATACGTTTCAGGAGGTTCGCCATGTGCCCGAATCAGCACGCGACAGTTTTGCAGTTTGAAATATGTGGAACGGTCAATTGTTTGCAGACCAAGTTCGCTCAGCCTTTTCACCTCCAGTTCGTTGTGCACCATATTGCCAAGTGCATACAAAGGCTCGCCGGAGCGAAGCGCTTCTTCCGCCTTTTGGATGGCTTTCACCACACCAAAGCAAAATCCTGATTTCCCGTCAATCTCTACTTGCACAAACTTTCAGTTTTGCCGAAATGCCCAAAATTCCAGATATTCCGGAGATGATTACTGCAAAGAAATGCAATTTTTGCGAAGAAAAATAAAGAGGCGGCACTCTTTTGTGTTCGGTTTAAAAGTCATTTTCATTTAAATTTGAAACACTAAAATGACTGACATGCCTATCAATGTTGCTATCCTGGGTTGCTCAAAAATTGCCCGGCTTCATGCCCGCGCCATCGGGCAGATTCCCGAATTCAGACTTCAGGCAGCCTGGAGCCGGACACCCGAATCGGCTCAAAAGTTTGCGGAAGAATTTGCCTTAAAAACTTATCATTCTATTCCTGAAATGATTCAAAACGAGCAAATTAAGCTTGCAATTGTCTGCACAGCACATCCGTATCATGCCATGCCGGCCATCGAAGCCATGGAAGCCGGCTCGCACGTAATGATTGAAAAGCCGCTGGCCTCAACGCTTCAGGATTGCGACAAAATCATTGAAACGGCGAAAAAAACCGGCAGAAAAGTTGGCGTCATCAGCCAAAGACGCTGGTATCAGCCAATTATCCGAATGAAGGAGGCCATCGATTCAGGAAAAATTGGCACACCCATGCTAGGAACAATTCAACTTTTTGGATGGCGGGACCGCTCTTATTTCGAAAATGAGTCGTGGCGCGGCAAATGGGCTACTGAAGGCGGTGGCATTTTGGTCAACCAGTCGCCACACCAGTTAGACATTCTGCAATGGCTGATGGGCGATGTCGACGAAGTTTTTGGCTATTGGAGTAACATCAATCACCCGTACATTGAAGTTGACGACACAGCCGTTGCCATTGTTAGATTTAAAAGCGGCGCCTTGGGAAATATCGTGATGAGCAATTCGCAGAAGCCCGGAATCTATGGAAAAGTTCACATTCACGGCAGCAACGGCGCCAGTGTTGGGGCACAAATAGAAGGTGGCTCGATGTTCCTGCCCGGAAAAACAAAGATTGCGGCAGCGCCACAATTGGATATCTGGACAATTACAGGTGAGGAAAAATTGATTGAGGACTGGAACAGGGCTGACAGCGGCGAATTTCATGCGGTAGACCCGATGACCTGGTATTTCAGAAAACAATATGAAGATTTTGCAGCAGCCATTCTAACCAACCGACAACCACTGGTTACAGCAGAAGACGGCCGCAAAACAGTCGAACTTTTTACAGCCATCTATCGTTCGCAACGCGACCGCAGACCAGTGAAGTTTCCGTTGAACCCGGAATACGACCGGGGTGATTTGGATGGAAGAATTAACTGAACTTATCCGTCGAACTTCACCTTAAAAATCACGACTTCAGGACGGTTTCCGAGCCTGACCGATGGTCCCCAGGTGCCGTAACCGCAGGAAACGTACAAATGGGTATCGCCTTCTTTCAGATAGCCCCAGCTTAGCTTGAAAATGGCTTCGGTAAGGTAATGAAAAGGCCACAACTGTCCGTCGTGGGTGTGACCCGAAAGGTGCAAATCTACATTGTTCTGAACCGCTTCTTCGAGGTTGTAAGGCTGATGGTTCATCACAATAATTGGTTTTTCCTGATCCGTTCCTGCAAGTAATTCCGGCAGCGTTTTCAGACCGTTGGTATATCCCGCACCGGAGCGATCGTTCCTGCCAACCAACTGGATGCCATTTGGCAAAACAATGGTTGTATCAATCAACACATTGATATTGATGCTCCTCAGATAAGGCAAAGTTTTGTCGATGCCACCGATGTATTCGTGGTTGCCCAAAATAGCATAAACGCCCAGCGGTGTTTGTATCTCCTGAATGTGTTTCCCCAAGTTTTTGCGCAAAACCGGTGCAATCTCGCCATCCACCTGATCGCCGCAAAGCAGCACCAGATCGGGCTTTTGCTCGTTGACAATCTCCAGCAGGCGCTTTTCCCGACGTTCGCCAATCAACGCACCAAGGTGAATATCGGAGGCCATCAGGATTTTAACTTCCGGATTGCCAGTTACTTTTTTATGAATGGTCAGCGGAATTTCCTTCACATTGATCCACAGCGCATTGATATGACCTGCCACCACAATGACAGTGACGAGGCTAACCACTGCAAGTCCTAGTCGAAAACACATCAGCGGCGTAAATTCAGGAAGAAAATGGAAAAAATGATTAGCCATCCGCACCAGATCAATCAGGAAAACGGCAAGCGTAAAATACAGCATGGCAGCCAGCCAAAATGATCCAATTCGGTAAACCCATTCGCTGAAGGCCGATGAAATAGTATGTTCAAGCAACGATCCTGTCACAAAACTCGCGGCGACCAGCCAAAAAATGATGGTAAACCAGCGCTTTAGCCAGGGCGTCAACGAGAAAGCCTGAACCCCACGAACAAACAGGTAGTAATTTACCGATCCGTAAATCAGCAAAACGATGCTAAAAAAAATCAAAAAGCTTGTAATCCGCATAAAATGAATTATTTCCTCGATTGAGGGTTAATATCCGGGATGTTTTTGGAATCCATTGTTACTCCTACCAAAGATTTTTTCAAATTCGGGAAACTGGCTGGTTTTGCCTTTTCCCAATCAATAAACTCAGTTGAATCCTCTTTGACCCAAAAGTCACGTTCTTCCTTTTCACTTTTGAATTCGGGTATCTTGTTATGTGATTCCATAATGGACAAAAATCTTTTGTGCTTCTTTAGTGTCTTGGTGACTTTGTGGCGATATTGCCTTGGTCGGGACACAAAAATCAGTAACTTTTATTCTTCGAAATCCACAAATTCATCCACGTTCATAAACTCGCCGGCAAAACGTTCAATCCAGTCGGTCACCTGGGTGGCAAAAACCAGTTTCTGCGCTTTCCCCACGCTTTCGGCGAGCCGGTCGAACAACTGATAGTTGAAGCTTTTCAGCACCGTATCAGCCTCGTCAATCGCCAAAATCTTCACCATGGTAAGGTTCAGCGCGTAGAGTGAATAAAGCTGGTTCAGGCGTTTAGACGTCCCCACCACCACATCGCTGCCCATGTAAATGCGGTCTTTTTGGTCGTCGAGCTTGCCGTCTTCGCAGGCGGTATGAACACGAAGATCTGTATAACTACCCAGACGATCGAGTTCGTCTTTTATTTTATTGGCGGCCTCCGGATTTGCAACCACGATGATGGCGCGGGGATTATCGTCGAGCGAAGCCTTCAGTTTTTGCAGCACGCTGATGATGATTGTGGTTGTTTTGCCGGTTTCATCGCCGGCGAGGCAAACCAGGTCGCGCCCGCTTTTGATCTTCGGAATGCAGACTTGTTCCAGTTCGGTTGGCTCGGCAAAGCCATTTTCCAGTAAGCTTTCCTGAAGCTGCGGATCGAGTTTTTTTATAAACATGAAGTATATTGACTATTTGTTGATTGACTAATTTTAAAAGTTCTGAGTGCCTAAAGTGCTCTAAAGTTCGGAGTTGAAAAATGTTGCGGGTTTCATGTTACGTGTTGCGGGATTTGCCTTCGGCACAGAAACCGTCAAGGTTCATCACAAAAACTCGAAACTCGTATCCCGAAACTCGTAACGCTCCCTCACCCAATCTCCAGCACCGTGATGCCGGCGCCGCCAAATTGAACGTGCTCATCGCGAAATTGTTTGACGGCTGGTTCCGACTTCAGGTAATTCCGGATCATTTCTTTCAGGATGCCGTTTC
>JAEWME010000340.1 GCA_023393265.1 Bacteroidota bacterium
AATTTTATGGCTGAAAAAATAAAAGTACTGAACCCGGTTGTTGAACTGGACGGGGATGAAATGACCCGAGTAATCTGGTCATTCATCAAGGAAAAGCTCATTTTTCCGTACCTGGATGTTGACATTAAGTATTACGATCTGGGTATTGAGCATCGCGATGAAACGAACGACCAGGTCACCATCGACGCAGCAAATGCAATCAAACAATATGGTGTTGGCATTAAATGCGCAACCATCACTCCTGATGAGGCCCGGGTAAAAGAATTTAACCTGAAAAAAATGTGGAAATCGCCTAACGGAACAATCCGTAACATTCTGGACGGGACTGTTTTCCGCGAACCAATTATCATTAGCAATGTACCTCGACTGGTGCCTGGCTGGAAACAACCGATCTGCATTGGGCGTCACGCTTTTGGCGACCAATATCGGGCAACCGATTTTGTTACCAAAGGCAAAGGAAAATTGACCATCACCTTTACACCCAACGATGGTGGCGAAATAGTTTCGCACGAGGTGTACGATTTTGGCGGCGACGGTGTAGCCCTGGCAATGTACAACACCGACGAGTCAATTTCTGGATTTGCCCGTGCCTGTATGAACCAGGCGCTTGGGAAAAAGTGGCCGCTGTACCTTTCAACAAAAAATACTATCCTGAAAAAATACGACGGACGTTTTAAAGACATTTTCCAGCATATTTACGACACCGAATTCAAAGCAAAATTTGAAGAAGCAGGGATTACCTACGAACACCGCCTGATTGACGACATGGTGGCAGCCTGTATGAAATGGGAAGGTGGCTTTGTATGGGCCTGCAAAAACTATGACGGCGACGTTCAGTCGGACACCGTTGCCCAGGGATTTGGCTCACTTGGACTGATGACTTCAACACTTGTTACTCCCGATGGAAAAACGATGGAAGCCGAAGCCGCGCACGGAACAGTGACCCGCCATTACCGGATGCACCAGCAGGGGAAACCTACTTCAACTAACCCAATTGCGTCGATTTACGCATGGACTAGAGGCCTGGCTTTTCGAGGTAAATTGGATGGCAACCAAAAACTAATTGATTTTGCAGAAGCCTTGGAACAAGTTTGCGTCGAAACTGTTGAAGAGGGTAAAATGACGAAGGATTTGGCCCTGATTGTTTACGGAAACAACCTCACTTCAGAACAATATCTCACAACAGAAGGATTTCTGGATGCGCTGGACAAAAATCTTCAGAAAAAGCTGAACTAATAAAAAAGCCATCACAGCGACTTATGAGTAATAAAATTCAGTTTATAAACGGCAAATTGATTGTTCCTGACCAGCCTGTGATTCCTTTCATAGAAGGCGACGGAATAGGGAAAGACATCACTGCGCCAAGTCAACAGGTGATCGACGCTGCCATTGAAGCAGCCTACGGAAACACCAAAAAATTGATTTGGAAAGAAGTACTTGCCGGGAAAAAAGCATTCGAAGAGACAGGGTCGTACCTACCCGATGAAACACTCGATACTTTTCAGGAATATTTGGTGGGAATAAAAGGTCCGCTCGAAACGCCGGTTGGTGAAGGAATCCGGTCGCTGAATGTTGCCTTGCGTCAAACTCTCGATCTGTATGTTTGCCTGCGTCCAATCCGCTGGTTCAAGGGAGTTCCTTCTCCAATTCGTTATCCGGAATTGGTTGACATGCACATTTTCAGGGAAAATACCGAAGACATTTACGCCGGAATAGAATTTATGACCGGTACCGAAAGTGCGGCAAAATTCAGGAATTTTCTTGAAAATGAAATGGGTGTGGATAAAATCAGGTTTCCTGAGACAAGTTCATTTGGTGTGAAACCGGTTTCGAAAGAAGGATCTGAAAGACTGATCAGGGCAGCTATCCGCTATGCGATTGACCGAAAGCTTCCTTATGTGACCCTTGTTCACAAAGGAAACATCATGAAATATACCGAAGGAGCATTTAAAAACTGGGGATACGAACTGGCCGAATCCGAATTTGCCAGCGAAACATTCACATGGCGACAATATCTCCAGATTAAGGAACACCTCGGCGTGCAGGAAGCAAATTCGTCGATGGATGCTGCCAAAGCATCGGGTATTGTGATTGTAAAAGATGTGATTACCGATGCCTTCCTTCAGGAAAGCCTGCTTCATCCGTTCGATCATTCGGTAATTGCTACCATGAACCTGAATGGCGACTACATCTCGGATCAGTTGGCTGCTATGGTTGGAGGAATTGGAATCTCACCCGGAGCCAACATCAATTACAACAGCGGATATGCCATTTTTGAAGCAACGCACGGGACCGCTCCAAACATTGCCGGGACTGGAAAAGCAAACCCTGGTTCGCTCATTCTTTCAGGAGCAATGTTACTTGAATATCTCGGTTGGAACGAAGCTGCAGAGCATATCTACGATACTTTGGATCATACTTTTACCAAAAGAAAAGTCACTTCTGATTTATACAGCATGATGGAAGGCGCCACCTTACTGACAACTTCGGAGTTCGCGGAAGAAATAATCAGAAATATTCACTAAATTTAAAAACGACAGGTTAATAGAACTAAAAATCAATCATAATTATGGAATACATTAAGAACAGATTCTACGAAAAAGCAAGCCAATGCATGGCCGAATTTCAAAACCTGAGAAAAAATCACGGAGACGTAGTGCTCGGGCAAGTAACCATTGATCAGGTACTTTCAGGAATGAAAGGTATTCCGGCACTGCTTACTGAAACCTCTAAACTAGACCCGAACGAAGGAATCCGTTTCAGAGGACATTCGCTTCCTGAACTTCAACAGAAACTTCCAAAACTTCATCCGGATGGTGAACCACTTCCAGAAGGTTTATTTTACCTCATGATGATCGGTGAAATTCCAACACTGGAAGATGTTGAAAATATATCAAAAGATTGGGCTACAAGAGCTCACGTTCCGCAACATGTGTTTGATGTAATTGATGCATTGCCGAAGAACAGTCGTCCTATGACGCAGTTTGCCACAGCAATTTTGTCAATGGCATACGATTCTGTATTCCAGAAAGCATACCGTGCAGGCGTCAACAAGAAATTTTACTGGGATTTCATGTATGAAGATGTGATGACCCTGATTGCCAGACTGCCGCGGATTGCTGCCTACATTTATCGCCGAATGTACCATAATGGCGACCACATTGAACCAAATCCTGCGCTTGACTGGGCAGGCAACCTTGCGCACATGATGGGCTTCGACTCGGTTGAAGTAAAACGACTGCTCCGCCTTTATATGGTTATACATGCCGACCATGAAGGAGGAAATGTTTCAGCACATGCCACACACTTAGTAGGTTCGGCGCTGAGTAATGCTTACTACTCATTTGCTGCAGGTATGGTGGGTCTTGCCGGACCATTGCATGGCTTTGCCAATCAGGAAGTAATGAGCTGGATTCAGGAAATGATTGAGCAAATAGGCAATGATGAACCGAGCGACGAACAAATTGCCACTTACATTGAGCAAACACTTCAGGCTGGGCGCGTCGTTCCCGGATACGGACATGCCGTTTTGCGTATCACCGATCCTCGTTTTACTGTGCAGCAACAATTTGCTGAAAAATACATCAAACACGACAAGCTTATCAATACAGTGAATGCCATTTATCGCGTGGCTCCGCCAATTTTGGAAAGCACCGGAAAAATTAAGAATCCCTGGCCAAATGTTGATGCCATCAGTGGTGCCCTGTTGCATCACTATGGAATCACCGAAGCCAATTTCTATACGGTATTATTTGGCGTTTCCCGTTCGCTTGGCGTACTTGCTTCACTCGTATTCGATCGTCTGTACGGTCTACCAATAGAGCGCCCTTCATCTCAAACATTGAGTTGGTTTGTAGACAAAGCAGGAATTTCAGAATCTGACAGAACATGTAAATAATTCATATCTCAGTTCTAGTAAAAAGGCGCTATCAGCAGATGGCGCCTTTTTAGTTTCATCAATTCCAAAATCTGACATTTTGAGATTATTAAGAGTAATTTTTGTCAAAATCACCGATTTTTTATCTATTTTTGAGTCATTGCATGTAAATCAATTAAAAATTCAGAAAAATGACCTTACGTAATCAGCTAGACGACATCGATTTGCGAATTCTTGATATTATCTGTAAAAATGCACGAATTCCGTTTAAGGATGTAGCTGCTGAAGTTGGGGTTTCCCGTGCTGCTGTGCATCAGCGGGTTAATCGCATGATTGATCTAAATGTGATTGTCGGATCGGGATACCACATTGATCCGAAAAAAATTGACTACAAAACCTGTACATACATTGGCGTTTTCCTCGAAAAAGGCAGCCTTTATTCAACTGTTGCTGAGCAACTCCGGTCAATTTCAGAAATTGTAGAATGCCACTACACGACTGGCCAGTATGCCGTTTTTGTTAAGGTTTATGCCAAAGACAATGAACACCTTCGCGACATATTGAGCGATAAAATACAAAAGATCAGCGGCGTGGCAAGCACTGAAACATTTATTTCGCTGGATGAAACCTTCAAACGGGAAGTTCCCATTTTCTGATTCAATTTTTCTTAAAAGCAAAACTACCTGGTGTAATACCGACTTTAAACTCGTCGATTAGTTTTCCTGAAGGAGCAAACCGATGAACAATTCCGCTTTGGCGATGATCGATGGCATCGCCCAGGTATATTTCCGAAGTCTCCGGATCAATGGCAATGCTGTAAAACCCGCCATAGTATTCGCTATACCCCGAAGTAATAAAAGGTTGCTCCGGAAGTCGTTTGTCTCCGACTGACATCTTCCAGACATGCTTATTCAGGAAAAAGATGGAATCCTGTGTGTTGTTCAGGCAAAGACTGATTGGATGCTCTCCCAGGGCAAACCGGAAAGTTCGCTCGATTTCGCGGGTTTCGGCGTCAATTTTCAGCAATCCGGGTTGCTCGTAGCCATAAGGGTTTCCCTTGAAGCCGCCGTCGGTCAGCACCCAAAG
>JAEWME010000399.1 GCA_023393265.1 Bacteroidota bacterium
CCGTTTGAGGCTGCAAATATATAAATATTTTTATCTGTAATGGTCTGCTTTAGCGAAATAATGTTCTATGTATTTTCTCATTTCGGAATTTTACGAATCGCGAAAATTGAGTACTCACCACGTTCGCCGATTGTACACAAGGTAATTTGCTTATCTTTGAAAAATCCGGAATATTAATTCCTGGTTTTTTCCGGAACGCCTTATTTTTCTAATTATGGCGTAGACAGGAGATGAAACTTAACCAAGAAAAACTATTTTGAATTATGCAAAACAGACGTGATTTTTTGAAAATCTCGGCAGCAGGATCGGTAGGTGCTTTGCTTTTGGGTTCAGCAGCATGCAAGCCAACTGTAGTCGACAGAAAGAGTTTCGGAGTTGGACTTCAACTTTATTCTATTCGCGATGCCATGAGCGCCGATGTTCCCGGAACTTTAAAGAAAGTATCTGACATTGGCTATAAAAACCTGGAACTGGCGAGTTATGCCGACGGTAAATTCTACGGCATGAGCCCTTCTGAATTCAAAAAAATGATCAACGATTTGGGCATGGATGCTATCAGCAGCCATGCTGCGGTTGAATCGACCGGTATTACCACCGAAAACGCCAAACTCATGGCGGACGCTCATGCCGAGCTAGGTGTAAAATATTGCATTCAGCCATGGGTTAACGAAGTAGACAGAAATATTGATACTTATAAAAGAATGATCGCCGATTGGAATGCAGTTGGTGAAATCATGAAGACAAACAGAATTCAGTTTGGATACCACAATCATAATTTCGAGTTTGCCAATCTTGATGGAGTGATTCCGTATTATGACATTTTTATGCCTGAAATGGATCCGGCATTGATAACCATGGAACTCGACCTTTTCTGGGCATCGAAAGCCGGGCAGGATCCGGTTGAAATGTTTGGTAAATATCCGGGGCGTTTCCAACTTCTACATTTCAAAGATATGAAGACCAATCAGCCGCCTTTCTACGACGTAGTAAAAGACGATATTTGCAGTGTTGGTGAAGGTGTTATTGATTTTAAACGAATCCTGACGGCAAAAGAAACTGCCGGTGCCAAATATATCTTTGTCGAAGACGACAACCAAGGTAACGGTAAGCCGTTCGAAGGCATTGATACCAGTATCAGCAACATTACAACCAAAATATTGGTCTAATAATTTATGAACTGCCACGGGTTGTTGAGCGTACTTTTCACATCTGTGGCAGTTTTTCAGGATTCCCTGTTTCGTTTATTTTCCTCCTTTTTATCACTTCCTCCCATGATTCGTCTTCTGATTTCGTTCGAGCTGGCTTGATTTTTGTTTATCGAATGACATGTTGTTTTGACTGTTTTTCTTCTCATGGACGGTGTTCATACCTTAGTTATAAACTAATCGGAATGTTGGAATGTGCCTGGCCGGAATTTATCTTCCGGATTTGAATATTTAACCTTTTGAGCGGGGAAATACCATACAGAGACGAAATAGGAAATTGATGAAAGTCCCTTTAAAATCTGATTTTCGGGAAATTTCATTTAATCTATATTTTCAGATTGGTGGTTGTTGGATTTGAAGATTATTTTTTATCTTTAGCCCCTCGATACAGAATGTGTTTTCGATAAAGAAATAAACTAATATCACTTAATTATGGAACTCAAGAAATCACCCAAAGCGGATCTCGAGAACAAAAGGAATGTTTTTGTTCAGATCGGGTTGGTGATCTCTCTTGCGATCTGTCTCTACGGTTTCGAATCAACTACTCAGGTAAAGAAAGTTGATACTTTTGATTCGACAGCGGCTCAGGCAGTTGAGGAAGAGATTATTCCAATTACCCGTCAGGATCAACCACCGCCACCACCACCGCCACCACCACCAAAAGTTGTTGATGTTTTAAATATCGTTGATAACGATTTGGACATTAAGGACGAGTTGCAAATTGAAGATACTGAGGCTACCAACAAAACAGCTATTACCGCTGTAATGCAGGCTCCTACTCAGAAAGAAGAAGAAGCTGCAGAAACAGAAGTATTCTTCATCGTAGAAGAAATGCCTTCTTTCCCTGGTGGAGACGCTGCTTTGAGAAGTTTCCTCGCTCAGTCGATTAAATATCCGGTTGTTGCTCAGGAAAACGGTATTCAAGGTAAGGTTTTCGTAAACTTCGTTGTAAATACTGATGGTTCAATCACCAATGCAAAAATTGCCCGTGGTGTTGATGCCTCTTTGGACAAAGAAGCTTTGCGCGTGGTTATGAGCCTTCCGAAATGGAAACCAGGAAAACAAGGTGGTAAGCCGGTTAGGGTTTCCTATACAGTGCCGATTAACTTTGTACTTCAGTAAAAAAGAATTTTTATATCTATAAGATTTCCTGGCTCTGTTCTCACGGAGTCAGGATTTTTTGTTTTATCGACTTCAAACTATGATCGAAATAACTCCAGTAACCGAAACTGCTGTTCTTGTTGGATTAATTACCAGGGAACAAAACGAAGCACAGGCAAAAGAATATCTTGATGAGCTCGATTTCCTGGCAGAAACTGCCGGTGCGGACGTGAAAAAGCACTTTCTGCAGCGGCTTGATATGCCTAATCATGCCACTTTTGTTGGCTCCGGAAAGCTTGACGAGATAAGCGAGTACATGCGGGCAAATGAAATTGGTACGGTTATTTTCGACGACGATTTGAGTCCAACCCAGTTGCGTAACATTGAGAAGGCACTGGAATGTAAAGTAATCGATCGGACGTTGCTGATCCTCGATATTTTTGCAAAACGGGCACAAACAGCTCATGCCAAAACTCAGGTTGAACTTGCGCAATACCAGTATATGCTACCACGATTGACACGTTTGTGGACTCACCTCGAACGTCAGCGCGGAGGTATTGGGATGCGTGGTCCCGGCGAATCGCAGATTGAGACCGATAGGCGTATTATTCTCGATAAAATTGCCTTACTAAAAGAACAACTGATAAAAATCGACAAGCAAAAAGCTACCCAACGCAAGAATCGTGGTCGTTTGGTGCGTGTGGCGCTTGTTGGTTACACCAATGTTGGCAAGTCGACCATGATGAATTTGCTGAGTAAATCAGAAGTATTTGCCGAAAATAAACTATTTGCCACACTCGATACAACTGTTCGGAAAATGGTGGTTGGCAACTTACCTTTCTTGCTGGCCGATACGGTAGGTTTTATCCGGAAATTGCCACATTCGCTGGTCGAGTCGTTCAAATCGACGCTCGACGAGGTTCGTGAATCAGATTTATTGCTGCACGTTGTAGATATTTCGCATCCTGGATTCGAAGAGCAGATCGAAGTTGTGAATCGCACGTTGACTGAAATCAACGCTGGCGACAAGCCCATGATTTACATTTTTAACAAGATAGACGCATTTACTTATGTCGAAAAAGCCGACGACGACCTGAGCCCTAAAACCAAAAGCAATGTGTCGCTCGAAGAGTGGGAGAGTAGCTGGATGGCAAAAAATAACACGCCATCACTATTCGTTTCGGCTCTCCGTAAAATGCACATTGAAACGTTGAAAAAGACTTTGTACGAAGAAGTTAAAAAGATTCACATTACCCGATTCCCATATAACGATTTTCTATACGATTCCAACTGGATATCAAATACCAATCAGGAATAATCCTGAAAATTTCATTTTATTCAATTTCTGTTTTCTGGCCTGATATTTGTTTATTGTAAAATGAAGCCATGTTAATCTCATGAACAGTGTTCATTTTCAATTTATAACAAATTGAAGCTTTATTATCTTCTGTGCCGGTTTTCTATGAAATTGAGTTGAATGGAATGATTCATAATTCGGAATAAACTGATTCTTTCCTGATATTGGTTTGCTGTTTATGGTTCTTCCGCTGAAAGCTCAATATTGCTGAATTTTCATTGCGAAACTTAACACAAACTAATCATGGAACTTAAGAAATCGCCCAAAGCCGATCTCGAAAACAAGAGACAAATTTTTCTTGAACTGGGACTTGTAATTGCCATTGCTGCATGCCTGCTGAGCTTCAAAACGAACTCCAAAGTCTCAAAATCTGATGTATTTGACATTCCGGAGGGAAAAACATTAATCGAGGACCTTCCACCCGTCACACGACCAGAGCAAACACCTCCTGAGGCTCTTAAACTGCCCAAGGTTGTTGAGCTGATTAAAATTGTTGATGATATTGCAGAAGTCAATGGCGAACCGGATTTTGGAATTACAGAAGCCAACTCAAAAACCGCCATTCACGTGCAAATGCAAAATGTAAAAAAGGAAGTTGAAACAATTGAAGAACCGATTGTCTATTTTGCTGAAGAAATGCCCGAGTTTCCCGGCGGGCAGAAAGCGCTTCTGGCATTTCTCGGCAATAGTATTAAATACCCTGCTGTTGCTGCCGAAACAGGTGTAATGGGTAAGGTAATTGTTAATTTTGTTGTAAATACCGACGGAAGTATTTGTAACACAAAGGTAATCCGGAGTGTTGATCCGGCGCTCGACAAGGAAGCACTGAGGGTTGTGAACGGTATGCCCAAATGGAAACCCGGGAAACAAGCCGGCAAATTCGTTCGGGTTTCTTACTCTGTACCAATCAGTTTTGTCCTGAATTAGATTTGAAAACCCATAAAACAGAAAAGCCTGTCTTTCGAACAGGCTTTTTCGTTTCAATATATCTTTCAGGTATTATTTTACTTCTCCGTTTTTAATCAGCCACTCAGCAATTTGAACGGCATTCAAAGCGGCTCCTTTTTTAATTTGATCACCCACGCACCAGAAAGTCAAACTCTTTGGGTTCGATACGTCTTTCCTGATTCGACCCACGTAAACATCGTCTTTACCCGAAACGAATAGCGGCATAGGATATTTCTTTTCGGCAGGATTATCCAGAACAGTTAATCCTTCAAAATTTTCCATTGCATTTTTTACCTCCTGAATGTCGAGTGGCGCTTCAGTTTCAACCCAAACAGCTTCAGAATGTGCACGGGCAACCGGAATGCGGATGCAGGTTGCACTTACCTCAGCTTCGGTGTGCATGATTTTTTTTGTTTCCCAGTTCATCTTCATTTCCTCTTTGGTGTAGTCGTTGTCGAGGAAAACATCAATTTGAGGGATGATATTCATGGCAAGTTGGTACGGGAATTTCGAAACAGTAGGTTGCTCACCTTTGGCAACCTGCTGAATCTGATTTTCCAACTCGGCAATACCCTGAGCTCCGGCACCGCTTGCTGCCTGGTAGGTTGCCACATGTACGCGAACAATTTTCGACAGGTCGTTGATTGGTTTCAGCGCAACAACCATCTGGATGGTCGAACAGTTCGGGTTGGCAATAATGCCGCGCGGACGGTTCAGTGCATCTTCCGGGTTTACTTCAGGAACAACCAGCGGAATGTCGCTTTCGTAGCGGAATGCACTCGAATTGTCGATCATAATTGCACCGTGTTTGGTGATTGTTTCAGCAAATTCTTTTGAAACGGAAGCTCCGGCCGAAGTCAAAGCAATATCAATATCTTTAAAGTCATCGTTGTGCTTCAGCTCCTTCACAACCAGTTTTTTACCTTTGAAAAGATACTCGTTTCCGGCTGAACGTCCGGAACCAAACAAAACCAGTTCGTCGAGCGGAAAATTCCTTTCTTCAAGCACCTTGAGGAATTCCTGTCCTACAGCACCACTAGCGCCTACAACTGCAACTTTCATTTCTTGTCGTTTTACTGTTTCTAAATTTCTCTGACTCAATTCATTTTTGGTCTTTTGCCAGATTTTTGATAAATTAAGTACAGATTTATTTTTTTACTTATTTATTAGGATTCAAAATTAATGCTTTGCTTTTAATTTTTCTCAAAATGGCCAGATTTATTTTTATTTTTCAGAATATCCTTGTCGATTTTTTAATAATTGTAAGCAAATTAACCTTTGCTGCCAGTTTTACTGCTCCCCATTTTCTTGCTGATTTGTATCAGGGAGCCGACAAAGATACAATCAATTGGATTTGGGTCGACGATTTGGAAGATGGAAATATCAGCGATTGGAAACAGGCTGATGATTGGGAAATTTCGGACGTGGAAGCGATTGGCGGAGCAAGATCTTTAAAGAGCAAAAATTCCGGGGTGAGCGGTGTCTCAACGGCATTTCACACGCTCACAGGGGATGCAACTGATTTTGATTATTTCTGGAAGTTTTCCATGAAAAACGGGAAATGGGATCCTTCGTCGTCGAACAAGTTTTGGTTTTATCTCGCAGCGGATACGCTACAGCCCGAATTGATCACCGGTTATGCAGTGGGTGTAAATATCTCCGGATCTACTGATTTGCTTCAGCTTTGGCGGATTACAAAAGGAAACGCAGATAGTTTGATTGTTCAGTCAGACTTAGACTGGAATTCGGCCATGCAGCTAGGAGTTGAAGTGCTCCGGACAAACAAGGGCGAATGGAAACTGAGATATCAGAAATCTGGTTCGGCGTTCAGCGAATGGTTTGTCGGAGAAGACCGTTTTATTCCTGATTTTAGAAACATTGGTATGTATTTCAAATATACTGCTACCCGTTCTGGACAGTTGTGGATTGACGACATCGCGGTTGGCCGTTTGTCCCCGAAATTGAGTGTTCGCGAACTGAAGTTGATAGACGAACACCATTTGCGGATTACCTTTAATTTACCAGTAGATCCTGCTTCCGTTAAATCGTCCTGCTTTTTGTTGAGCGACGGGAGCGGCGCAACCATCGAAACAGTTTTGGCAACACCAGACTCAGAAAAAACAGTTGTGATTAAATTTGGCAATGTGCAGGGACTCATTCTGAAGCTCGTGGTGAAGAAAATCGTTGGAGTATCAGGAGAAAAAATGGTTGCTGAAACCTACAATCTGGCGTATGCTTTTTCGCCTGCAACCGGCGATGTTTTGATCAATGAAGTGCTTTTTAATCCATTGGTCGGTGGCGCTGATTTTGTCGAATTGGTGAATATTGCCGATTATCCGGTGGCAGTTAGACGAATGAGGCTTGCAACCAGAAACGATACGCTCGGGCTAAAACAAATTTACCCTGTTTCTTTGTCAGAGCGGTTTCTGTTCCCGGGAGATTTTTTGCTCTGCACCAAAGACTCTGCGGCTGTTGCATTGCAGTATTTCTCGGCTGATGTGGGCGCTTTTTGTAATTTCAAATCATTTCCAACCTTGCCCGATGATGCCGGTCGTGTCGTTTTACTTAACGATTCGATGGAAGTGATAGACGAATTTCATTATACAGCAAAAATGCACTCAGCTTTTTTGGCCGGCGACGAAGGTGTTTCACTGGAGCGAATCGCGATGGATAAACCGACGGCTGATCCGAAGAACTGGACTTCGGCTGCTGCTTCGGTTGGATTTGCTACGCCAGGTCTTCCAAATTCAATGGCAGGTAAA
>JAEWME010000047.1 GCA_023393265.1 Bacteroidota bacterium
TATAAATACTGTAATTCAGATATTTACAAAAACATACATATCTTACAAAACAGCTTTAAAGAAAGCCAGTTCGTCATGGTTTTCAGAAACGGTAACTTAGGCCCGCCATCCAGTTAAAGCCTTTCGAAGTGTAGCCAAGCCACTGCTCGTATTTCTGAAAAGCAAGGTTATTGAGTTTCACAAAAACGCTCAGTTTTTCGGCCAAACGATAGTCGGCTCCGAAATTAACATCGAAGTAAGGTTTTAAACTTACCTCATGATCGGAGCGCGAAACCATTACCGGATCCGGATTCTGGATCGTTGGCAGCGGCAATTCATAATCCTGAATCTGAGCTTTTCGCTTGCCTACAGCAAATAAATCGACGGTAAGGCGCAACTGTTCCGTAGGCTTGAAAATACCCGACAAGGTCGCATCAAAATCAGGCATTTGCCAGGCTTGCTGTTCCGAGTTAAGTTTGTATGAATAATAGTTCCCGAGAAAATGAACCGAAAAATCGTCGGACACAAAATGGAGCACCTCTCCGGATAATTTCGTCACATTTATATCGTCGTAAACCCAGCCAAAAGTATTGTTCAATATACGGTTCGTTGCCTGCGGATTGTATAAATTCTGCGATTGTACAACATAGAAATGCTCGTCGGCAATTTTGGAGTAGGCTACTTCAGCCACATAGTTCGTGCGGGCTGTCAGTTTCCCTTTAAAACCACCTGAAAGTATGTATTTATAGTTTGAATTTGCAATATCATGATATGGATCAACATATGGATTTTCGGCAGCAATTGCAGAATAAGTGTTGTGCTTCAAATGGCCGTCGACACCGGCAAAAAGCGTCAGCACTTCTTTCACCGGCGACCACTCGGCTTTCACTTTTGGCCAGATCATCAGTGCGGCATCGGTATCGTCGTCGAAAGCTGCCGTGATATTCAACCCAGCCTGCAGATATGCCGTTTTTGCCTCCCATTTAACGAACGGGTTTCCATCAATCAGGATTTGTTGCTTCCCCGAAAAAGTATTCGAGAATCGGTTAAAAATGCTGTCGGCCGAATAGCGCGTGAAGCCAATGTGAAGGCCACCCCAGAATTTATCGTACTTTTTCATCAGGTCAGAAGAGAAATTCAGCTCGCTTTCTGTTTGTCCTGTTTTGCTGGCCATGTAGTGATAATTAATCCCAAAATCATAATTCAGGTCATATCCTGAAAGGGACTCGCTCTTCAGCCTGACTGCAGCAGTTCCTTGTGTAAAATGCTGTTTGTCCTCAAAAAACGGGATCATCTGGTCTTTCTGATCATCGGTGAGCATCTCGCCCGTGTAGCCGTAGTACCGGAACGATTTTCGATCGAAACCAAGGCTTCCGGAGAGTGTCGATTTCCTGAAAAATTTCTTGCCAAAAATCTCAGCCGAATTGTCAGATTGTGTTCCGTTTACCTGATCGCCGTTTTTCAGTGTTAGGTCGCCAAACGACGACAAACTGCTGAAGTGCATCCCGAAATTTGATTTTTTGTCGGGCTGAACATTGAAAAAAAGTTCGCCGTAAGGTGTCAGGTAATTTCCGAAACCAAGTTTCAGCAAACCATTGTTCATTTCGGCCCGCGGATCGCCAACCATCTTAGCGGCAGCAATCGGTGTCAGGTCGAAACTGGTAAAAACCGGCTTACTGAAAATTGAATATTCGAATACAGGCGGCTCGGTCTGCTCGCTTTTGATTACCGGTATATCGTTTATTTTCACCGCTTCGTTCACTGTTGGCTGATAAGCTTTTGTCACTTCAACCTCCTGCTTCATCTTCAACGAATCGCGTTGTGCCTGCGCATTTACCGCACCCAGAAAAAGTGCAAAAAACAATGTTGATCCAGCGATATAAAGGCGTCGTTTCATGTGTTTCAATTTTATCGGATGCTTCATTTTTACTTTTTACCTCCGGTGATGTCGATTTCCAAAGGTTTATTCTGATTTTTAGTTTGCTCAGCCTCGTTCGCTTCAATCTGGCTGAGTTTCTGGCGCGTCGTGTCCATGATACCATCGTTTGGCTCAGGGTAATTTTCGAGGATACTTTTCAGGGTATGTTTAGCCTGAAATTCGTCGCCATTTTTTTCGTAGATGTCTGCCAGCAAAATAAAGCTCTTGGCCAGCCAGTATTGGTGAGGCGAGTTTTTATCGATGAAATCCATGATTTCCTTCTCCGCTTCCTTCAGCTTATTTTTCTCGAACAAAATATCGCAAACCAGGTATTTCGATTGAGCTCCTTCCAGAGAATTGGTTTCGGCGGCAAGTTTGGTCAGTATCGGGAAAGCCTTGTCGTGACTGCCGGTATTGTAGTAAGAAATAGCCTGAACAAAGCTGGCTTCGCGCTTCAACACATCCGAAACTTTTTCGGAGGCAAGTACCTGATTGGCGGCATCGAGACTAGCCTGGTAGTTTTGTAACTGGAACTGACATCTCATGATCCCAGTGTGCGCGTCGAGCAAATCGTTTCCTGATCCCGAAATACGAGAATACCGCTCGAAATAGCTGAGCGCCTGGCTGTAGTTTCCTTTGTTGTATTGTAAACCGGCGGCTTTCGACAACGCGCCTTCGGTGAAATAATTGTCGGGCTGATTTACGACATACTCATACTCCGGAAGCGCTTTTTCCGGATCGCCATTGTTATATAAAAGCTGTGCTTTATAAAAATGAGCATTCAGGGCAAAGCTACCGTTGGGAAATTGCGCCAGGTAACGATCGAGTTGGGCAAGCGCTTTCGGATCGCGCGACAGGTAAAGCTTTTCAGCCGACTGGTAAGTCAGCGAATCCTGCTCGTTCACCGAGACCTGAACGCCCGGCCCCAGTTTTTCGGTGTAGCCAAAATAACTGTCCACGTCGTTCATATCGACGTATGCGTTTTTCATGCCAAGCAAAGCTGCCTGCATTTCCGGGCTGTTGGGCGCCCGCTCAATAACTTTTTTGTAATTGGCAACCGAATTCTGGTAATCATTCGTATTGTAATAAACCAAACCAAGTTGCACCAGCGACTTATTCACAAAACTGCTTTTAGGAAATTTTGTGATCAGCTCTTTGTAATAACTGATTGCCATCTGCGGCTGGTTCATCCGTTCGCTGGTCCGACCCAGTTCGTACAACGCGTCGTCCTGGTATGTCGATTTCGGATAATTCTGCAAAAGCGCTTTCAGTCCGTTGATTTTCGACTGGTTGTCGCGCTGCAAACCCAGGCAAAACGATTTTTGATAAAGTGCATAGTCGGCATCATACGAAGCCAATCTCAGCGCTTTGTCATAATTGGCAATGGCCTGCGCATAGTCGCGGTTCACAAAATTACAATCGGCCAGACGGTTGTATGCATCGGCCACTTTCTCGCCGCGTGAATCGGACGCCAGGTTCAGGTATTTCCTGAAATATTCTTCGGCAGAAGCGTAGTCTTTCAACTGAAAAAACGCGTATGCCACATTGTAGTGTGCTGTCTGATATTCGGGAAATGAAAAAACGCCTGGCGTTTTCAGGAAGGTTGTATATCCTGAAATGGCCTTGTTGTATTCGCCCAGCCGATAATTGGCTTCCGCTTTCCAGAACAGCGAAAGCGATTTATATGATTTATTAAAGTCGCCGGCATTGATCGATTTGTCGAAGTTTGCAATGGCGCCACCGTAATCGAGGTTGTTGAAACATTCGAGTGCCCGGTAATAAGCCACGCGCTGGTATGCCATTTTCACCGACTGACTTTTGACTTTGATGTTTTCAATCGAAGTCATGGCATCGCGGTAATTATTGGTGCTCATGTACACTTTCACCAGGTAATCGTAAGCCACGTCGTTATGCTCCGAGTTGGGATACAAAGCAATGTATTTGTCGAACGCTTTAATCGTTTCGTTAAATGGCGAGTAGGAAAGTTCATAGGTTATTTTGGCATAATTGAACAACGCATCTTCCTTGATTTTCGCATCAAAATCGAATTCCGATGCCGCTTCAAATGCCTGTCTGGCTTTGTTTTTATCGTTAGTCGCCACATAGCATTCGGCCAAATGATAATAAGCATTTTGCGCCAGTTCGTCCTTCCCTTTCGAGGCAATTTCGAGGTGCGGAATGGCTTTTGCTTCTTCGCTGTTCAGGTAATAGCAATAACCGAGCATGTAGTTTTCTTCACGTCCTTTGTTATTCTTATCTGACAGGAAAAACTCCAGAAACTGAATGGCGTCGTTAAACTGCCGCAAATGGAAATAAGAATCACCCAGTATCCTCGCCAGTTCCGGTTGCTGATCTGCCGGCACAGTGTTGATCAACGGAGCGGTGTAATCGACCACCTCGCGATATTTTCCCTGTTTGTAATATATCTGGCTTACGTAAAAAGGAATCACTTTTTTGAAAACCGGGTTTTCCTTCAGCTTCAAAAATTCCTGAAGCGCCGATTCGTAGTTTCCGTTTAAATACTGAATATGTCCCCAATAATATTGCGCAGGCGCTGCATACATCGAGTTCCCTTCCTTGATTTCGGCAAAATCAGACAAGGCGGCATCCATTTTTTCGAGTTCGAAATTGGAATATCCGCGCAGGTAGTGAAAATAGGTAAGCTCTTCTGTCGTCAGCCTATTTTTGTCGAGTTGTTCGAGCGTTTTTAAAGCTGCCTGGTATTTCTTTTTATCAAACTGATACACAGCCTGTTCAAAAAGGCCACGGTTCCTGAAGGCGCTTTCAGGAAATTGTTTCATGAATTCAGCCATTTGCTCCTCGGCATTTTCGTTGTCGAGTTTCAGTCCGCATAAAGCCTTGTAGAACAATGCCTCGGCGCGCACGTCCGAATTGGGAGACGACTGAGAAGCGATTGTTTCAAACTCGTTGATTGCCGATACATAATTGCCCGACTGGTATAACTCTTTGGCTTTCTGAATATCCGGTCGTAACGACTGGTAATAAACCGTTTGCTGCGCCTGTCCGGTGAGCGCTAGCGCGGCGAGCAAAAAAAGGAGAATCAGGATTCGGTTCGTATTCATTCTGTCAGGATGTTTTGTTTCAGATTTTCAGGAATGGTGCTTTACACAAATTGTACCACTTTTACTAAAGACAATGAATTGCCTTTTTGGTTGCATTGGTAAAATTAGGGCAGTTTCCTGAATTCATATTGAATTATCTGTAAAAACTGATAATTCGGATTAAATAGTATCCGGTTGGATAAAAAAAATTAGTTTTGCAACAGACCAATTTTGAAATCACCATGTCAGGAGAAAACATCATTGAACTTATTAATGCCGACATCGTTCAGCGTGATCATGTGGTACTTACCGATATCAGCCTCGAAATAAAGACGGGAGAATTTGTGTATCTCATCGGTAAAGTAGGCAGCGGAAAATCGAGCCTGATTAAAACACTGAATGCCGAACTGCCGCTTGAAAAAGGTTCAGGAAAAGTGGCTGGTTTCGATCTTGGTGAAATCAAAAGAAGCGATGTTCCAACGCTGAGACGAAAACTGGGTGTTGTTTTTCAGGACTTCAGGCTGTTGACCGACCGCACGGTTTACGACAACCTTGTTTTTGTACTGAAAGCCACCGACTGGAAAGATGATGTTGAAATTACCGACCGTGTGAACACCGTGCTCGATATGGTTTCGATGACCGGCAAAGCCAAATCGATGCCGCACCAGCTCTCGGGTGGCGAGCAGCAACGTGTAGTAATCGCCCGTGCATTGCTTAATAATCCTGAAATTATTTTGGCAGACGAGCCCACCGGAAACCTCGACCCGATGACTTCGATCGACCTGATGCAGATTTTCAAAAGCCTGAATGAGCAGGGAAAAACGGTGGTGATTGCCACGCACGACTATCCGCTTATCCGCAAGTTTCCTGCGCGCATCATTACGGTTGACGAGCAAAAAATTTACGAAACGATTATCACGCGAAAAGAGGGTAACTAAAATCAACGGGAGACACTTTCAGGATTACTTTTTGAAAAGTTTTAGTATTGCGGGCAGCCTATTCTTTTTGATTCGCAAATAACTAAACTCTTCGGAGCCAAAACTTTTATAGAATCGCGCCAGGTTCGGAATGTTCGACCCTTCGAAATCGAGCGTGATTCCGGAGCCTGCATGTTTCCGAATGAAGTGATCGACAATCTGAAACATCATCCCTTTTTCCTTGCTCTCGGGGTTGGTTGCCGAAAACAGGAAAATAAAACTATCATACGATTTAAGAAAAAAAGCACCTGCCAAAAGAGCGCCGGAACCGGCTCTTACGCCATAAATTTCGGCTTCTCCTGCGGCCAGGCTCCGCTCCATCACATTTTTCAGAATTCCATAGTGTGTAGTCTTGATATTCGGAATGCTTTTACCCATGTTGCTCCTGAAAAGCAAGATTAACTCGTCGGGTTCAACGCTTTTAGTCACCGTCAGGTTGAAACGCAACGCTTTTTTGAGGTTACGTCGGGTATTTTCAGCGTACCCTGAAACCGTTTCGGAATAGGTTTTATTGAGTTTCAACTCATAATTCAGGTTCTTTTTAAGTTCAAATTCACCTACCGGAGCTTCATTGCCCTTGTTCAAAACAATATCGGTAAACCTGAAATGAGCCGGAATAGCCTTCAAAAATGCGCCAACCAATTGCGGATCAATTTTCAGGCTTGAAAGAACACCCAGTTGTTGTGTAAAAAAAGGCTGATACAAATACCTGATTCCAAATTTCTTTCCTGAAGTAAGGGGCATTACCGCTTCATAATCGTTGGCGACCAGCGCCTCCCATTTCGGATGAACAATATCGAGATACCACGACTGTGCATAAATAATCCGATTCTGCGAATGATCGACACAGTAGTCCCACTTTGTTTTATCAATCTGGCTATGCTTGAGATACTTGATTTCCAATTTATTCAGATTTACAGATTTTCAGCATTTCTTTGTAAACACCCAACCAGCCGCGCCATTCACGAAGTTCGCCAAGCGAACTGTTGTGCCAGAGCGAAATAAAAGTCCCTTTCACCAGGCGTACTTCATGTACCAGCTCCTGAATTTTGGTCAATGCTTCGTCCTGATTCAGTTTCATGTACTGGTTCAGTGTGCCGTCCATCACCTGGAACGGAAAAACACGAAGCACCGTTTGAGTTTCCTTTTCAAGGTCATAAAAATAAAAAGGGGTGCACGTTCCGGCTCTGAATCCGGGACGCTGAGCAAACCCCATCGTATAGTCTTCTGAAATGCCTGTCGCTATCAAATTCCGGTAGGTCTCGGGAATCGAAAGTTTCAAAAAATGCTGGCGGCTCCCGTCGATTGGACGATCCAGCACTTCGGCCAACGCCTGCACTTCGTACTGAAGTTCCCGAAAATCATCATTCGACCGGTACGACGGATGCAATCCAATCCGAGCTGAACCTGCAATTCGCCTGATCAGCGACTGAAACGCGCTGCTTTTCAGCGAGTGGTTCTTATCAAAGGGGCCGTACTTTCCGACCAGAAAAAAGAAAACGGGCTTCAGCTTATATCGGTCATGAAGTGACTCCAGCAAATCGTACGTGTCGTACGGATCTTTTTTGAACCGAAGCAAAACAAGCAGCCGATTATAATTGTCGGCAAAATCGAGCCTGGCCAATGCCTTTGCAAATGCGCCGATCGTTCGGGCAATTCCTTTGTGGCGGTAGGCAAACGCCACATCCACATCAATGGTGGGAACAAACGTGAATTTTCGTTCCTGAATTTTAACCTCTGGAAATTTTGCCTTGATTATTTCTCCCAGCATCATTGCCCACTGATCGACTACCGGTTTTTCAAGAAAACCGTTCCGAAAAGCCAGGCTTTCCTCAACCGGGAAACGCCCGTGGTTGTCGCGCCGTTCAGACAGGTATTCTTCGTACCGACACAAAAGATAGAAACTCGCAGCAAAAATATCAAAAGGCAAATCACCGGAATTGCTCCTGAAAAATACAGGCACTTCATTCCATTCAGACACCTCGATTTCCTGCGCTTTAACCTGGTTTTCAAACAGCAGCGAGTGTGGAACGATTGTAATTGTTCCGTTAATCATAGCGGTTGAGTAGTTTATCCGTGGCAATGATGACTTCACGAATACATCCGGATCAGAGGTCAACTCATAATCGATGCCGAGTATTTCGTTCAGGATAAAACCAAAACTGTATTTTACCCGCGGAGAGCTATTTTCTGAATAAACAAAAATCACAACCTGCTGTATATTTCTTTGAGTTTGATCGATTCTTTTTCCCAGCACAATTCTTCGCCAGCCTTCTGGATATTCTCCTTCCAAAAGCCGCTTTTGCTTTTGGCTAACATCTCATTCATTTTTGCAGCAATCGCTTTCGGATCGTGACTTTCAACGACATCTCCCACACCGTACGATTTCACAACATTGGCCACTTCTACCAGATTTGAGGCCAAAACCGGAATACCCGCCTGAATGTAATCGAACACCTTATTGGGCAAACTATACCGGTAATTGATGTTCGTGTCTTTATCCAAAGTGAGGCCCAAATCTGCGACCTGCGTGTATTGCATCATTTCGGCAAACGGAAGTTTACCGAAAAAAAGTACTTTTTCTTCCAGATTCAGTCTGACAACCATTTCTTTCAGAATTTCAATGACATCGCCACTGCCAATAATGATAAAAATGGCCTGATCGACAAACTGCATGGCCTGAACCGCTTCCTCCGCCCCCCTGTCGATGTTGATACCTGCGCCCTGCAGAATCGCGATGCTTTTGCCTTCGGGCAAACCCAGCTCGGTCCTGGTTTTCCGGTTGGTTTGCACCAGCCGGTTCGACACATTCCTGATGACACCCAATTTTTTGCCGTACTGCTTCTCGTAAAGTCCGGCAATCGAACCATTAACGGTGTAAATCACTTTCAGCTTCGGGAAAATCCACTTTTCAATCCGCTCCCAGGTCGCTTTCACAAACGGCCTGTCTGCAATTTCAGGAACACCGGTAAAATATTCGTGGCTGTCGTACACCAATTTCCTTCCAGCCAAACACGCTGCCAGATAATTTGCCAGCAAAGTGTCCAAATCGTTCGACAAAAGTACATGAGCCCGATGCGAAATAAGGTACAGAAACAGCCTGATGTTATATTCAGCATAAAAAAAAGGGCCTTTGGTAAACAGCAGCTTCATTCGATGCGTGCGATAGGCGCGCTGAAGCGGCAAACTATTTTTCAGTTTCCGGCCGACAAGGGTAACTTCAAATCCCATTTCCGATAAGGTTGTGCAAACTTTATGCACCCGGTTGTCGGTAACAAGGTCGTTGGTTACTGACGCGATGATTCGTTTCTTATGATTTAGTTGAGCCAAAACCGTGATAATTTGAGGTAAAGATAGAGAGATTTACATTTCTATTAATTGCGCTATCAGCAATTTTTAGAAACAGAAACAACCGCATTTTATTGTCAAAAAAAAGCCATTTATTTAATCGTTGCAATTCATCTGGCGTAAAGCTTATATTTGCCACAAAATTATTCTGATGATCCGCTCATTCTCTAATTACCCGTTGCGACAAAACCACACCTTTGGCACCGATGCTTTTGCCCGCCACTATTTTGAATTCACCGAAACCGACGATCTGAAAGGTTTTCTGGAAACCACAACTGAGTGGCGCGACATGCCGATTCTGATTGTCGGCGAAGGTAGCAACCTGTTATTTGTAAACGACTTTTCGGGATTAGTCCTGAATCCAAATATTCCGGGAATCAAAGCTGTACACGAGGATAGAAACAACGTTTGGCTCGAAGTGGGCGCCGGAGTCCATTGGGACGAGTTGGTTGAATATGCCGTTTTTTATGGCTGGGGAGGAATCGAAAACCTTTCGCTCATTCCGGGTAAAGTTGGAGCAGCCGCCGTGCAAAACATTGGCGCGTACGGCATGGAAATTCAACACCGCATCGAGTCGGTTTCGGGCTTCGACCTCGAAACCCTTTCGGAATACACCATCGACGCCAAAGACTGCGAGTACGCCTATCGCGACAGTATTTTCAAGAATCGGTTGAAAGAGCGGTTGATTGTTACTTCGGTAGTTTTTAAACTCGACAAATTTCCTGAGTTTATCCTGAACTATGGCGACCTGAAAGCCGAAACCGAAAAGCTGGGGAACATCAATCTGCGGAATATCCGCAAAGCGGTGATCGCCATTCGCGAATCGAAACTGCCCGACCCAAAGGTTTTTGGCAACGCCGGAAGTTTCTTTAAAAATCCGATTGTTGAGTCGTCGCTGGCGGAGCAATTGCTCGCCGAAAACCCTAAAATGCCCCACTACCCTACTTCGGAGGGAAAAACCAAACTGGCAGCAGGCTGGCTCATCGAACAATGTGGCTGGAAAGGCTTCCGCAGGGGCGATGCAGGCGTACACGAAAAACAGGCACTGGTTTTGGTGAACTACGGAAATGCGACGGGTAAAGAAATCTACGATCTTTCCGAAGAAATATGCCAATCGGTTCAGGCAAAATTTGGCGTAGAGTTAGAAAGAGAAGTGAATGTAATTGGGTAAAAGTGATCAGTGGTCAGTCGCAGTTGGCAGTTTTCTCCGCAACAAAAATCAAATCAACCGTCACCGATCCGTCGGGCTCTTGATAATCCTGCCGATCCAGGCAAAGTAGGGTGAATCCAGCCTTTTCAAATGCCTCCTGCAAATCGGCTTGCCGGTGGTAATTGAAATAAACCTCAGAATCGCCCGAAAAACTGGTTTTCTCATACCCAGCCCGGTTTTCATCGCCTTCCATCGTGCTCAGGTAAATAACACCACCAGGATTTAAAAGCGCCGAACAATCGGTAATCAGTTTTGCGGCATCCTCTTTCGATAAAAACGGCAGGCAAAACAAGCACATTACCGCATCGAATTTTTCAGGAATTACAGAAATATCCCGAACATCCATTACCCTGAAATCCACATCAGTCAAGTCTTTTCGGGCAATTTCAATCATTTTTGGTGCCAGATCAACCGCCAGAATCCGGCTTTCAGGAAAGTGATTTTTCAGGAATTTGGTGACATTTCCCGGACCACAAGCCAATTCCAAAATAGCAGGGCTGCTTGTTTTTATCTGACTTACAAACCAGGAAAGTTGATCGAAGTAGCCGCTTACATTGTCGAACCGACTGGCATATTCTTCAGCAAATTCGTCAAATCGCTGAACCGAAAGATTAAAATTCTCCATCTACTCTTCCGATTTCTCCGCTTGTTCGTATTGCGAAATCACATCCATGGCCCGTTCAAAATCAGCACTCGAAACAAAAATTTTGACAGCTCCAGCGCCGCCGCCAGCCACATTCCAGGGCGCCAAAACACCCATGCGCTCATCTTTCAGGAACGACTCAATTTCGGCGTTGTCGAGCAAAC
>JAEWME010000101.1 GCA_023393265.1 Bacteroidota bacterium
TCTGAAAATCTCAGGACGATCCAATTGCATGAAAGGAAAAAATTGTCTCTGTGAGTATCAGATGTTAATTTATTAGTCTTTTGGTAATGAATGGGTTCTCTTGTTTCAAATGAATATGGTTCGTCTATTTCAATGTCTAAAAGATAATTATGATCCCTGTGTGAATAAATAAAGTCAGGAATATATGGTGAAGTTTTTGAACAGTCGTTCAATTTTATCCCTTGATTAAAATATATTTCTCCAGGAAAATATTTAAAAAGAAATTGAAGAAAATAATTTTCAGATACTCCTTTTTTTAATTGAACTGAACTATTCGGTTTTACAACTTTTTCAAAAAACAATTCACGCCGTTCGAAAAGATAGTTATTTTTTAAAGTAACATCATTTGTTATGTGTTTTATTCTTGTAAACTCTTTCATTTGTTCATCGTATGTGGATTTATTCCTCTTGTATTCTGAAAATTCGGTATTAAAGCGTTCTCTGTTTTGTTTATTTTTAGATGATTCACTCCATCTCCAAATCAAACTAACAAGAAAAAAAATAATACCATATTGTACAATTCCATCTAAATTATTTGAGCCTCCTACCATTATAAGAAATAATGAAATAACAATAAGCCAAAAACTTTTATATCGGGTTGGTATTTGGATTGGTTTTTGTGGTTCTGGAATCACATAAGGCAACTCAATATGTTTACTTTTAAAATCTGATAAATCTTGAGGTACTTTTACAATAGGAAATTCCATTTCTTTTCTATTTTGTCTTTTATTTAAGAACTGCTTCTATCTTTTTTATCGTACTCAAAATGGTATTTGTTGCATAATCTAGAATTTCAATACACTCCTTAATATTATTCCTATTCTGTGGATAGATATATATACATCTACTTATTAATATAAAGTTTGCATTGTCATGGATTAACCTATTTTTCAGGTAGTTTTCAAGGAGCATATAATCAAAAAATAAAAAATCATTCATCCAAATTACGAAGAGTCCAGTATTTGCTGGTTTAATTTCAATGTGTATGTTTTTATATGGGTAATCTTTTATCAAAGTTTTTTCCTTATTATGGTACTTCTCAATTTGGATATTTTCAATTTGAGTGCTTAAAGCCTGCAAGAAATTCTCTGTAAAAAACGTACTATTTTTCATGGAAATATTTCATAGAATCTTAATTCCTAATTTACAAAGCAAATCTCTGAAATTTGCACTTATGTTGAAAACTATTTGAGTTTTTATGAGTTCTAAAGCCTGGCTATTTAAAAAAATCGTGAAGCCACAATGGTTTTTTGTGATTTCACGATTCCTAAACTGTTATTGAGCAGGTGACTCGAAGTCACCCGCTCAATAATCACTTGCAGAGTATGGTATAACCCCGGGGTGTTGATTTTTTGTTCCTCCCCTTTGGGGAGGTTAGGGGGGGCTTCTCTATTTCAACCCCGCAATCTGGTCTCCCAGTACTTTTATTTTGGCTTCGGCATCAGCTTGTTTGGCACGTTCGGTGGCCACAACAGCTTCAGGAGCACTGCTTACAAAGCGTTCGTTGCTTAGCTTTTTCATTACTGAAGCAAGGAACCCTTTGGTATAATCCAATTCAGCCTGAAGTTTTTTCAGTTCTTCCTCTACGTCGATGGTAGCTCCCAGCGGCACATAGAACGTTGTTGATTTTACCAGGAAAGAAGCTGCCAGTTTCACTTCTTCCGAAACCTCATTCATTGCCGAAAGATTACCCATTTTTACCAAAACTGAATTGAACTCTGGCGCATAACCTTTGTCGCCAGGAATGACCGCCAGTTCAATCTGGTCTTTATTCGGAATATTGTTTTTGGTGCGGATTGTGCGCATTCCGGCGATGGCTTCTTTCACATCTTCGAAGCGGTTGATCATGTCTTCGTCGTATCCGGTTGATTTTGGCCATGCCGAAATCATGATACTCTCGCCTTGCTTTCGCTCTTTCAGCAACTGCCATATTTCTTCGGAAACAAACGGCATAAACGGATGCAGGAAGCGCAGTACATCGTCGAAAATATCAATCAGTTCCTGATACGTTTTGCCATCAATCGGTTGCTGGTAAGCCGGTTTCACCATTTCGAGCAACCATCCGGAGAATTCGTCACGAACGGCGGTGTAAACGCTCATCAAGGCATCCGAAATGCGAAATTTATCGAAGTGGTCGTCGGTTTGTTCTACAATTTGGCTGAACTTTTCGTGGAACCACGCAATGGCCAGTTTTGAATGTTCGGGCTGCGGAATGTTGTTGTCAACTTCCCAGCCGTTTACCAAACGGAACGAGTTCCAGATTTTGGTCACAAAACCGGCACCTTGCTGTGGCAAACTTTCGTCGAACAGCAAATCGCCACCGGCAGGCGAGCAAAGCAACATGCCAACACGAACGCCATCGGCACCGTACGTAGTAATCAAATCCAGCGGATCGGGCGAGTTACCCAGTTGCTTCGACATTTTGCGGCCCTGCTTGTCGCGTACAATTCCGGTAAAGTAAACGTTGCTGAAACAAGGTTTTTGGCGGTATTCGTACCCTGAAACAATCATTCGGGCAACCCAGAAGAAAATAATATCCGGCCCGGTAACCAAATCATTAGTCGGATAGTAATAGTTAATTTCTTTATTTTCAGGATTGTTTATGCCATCAAAAACAGAAATTGGCCATAGCCACGAAGAAAACCAGGTATCCAGACAGTCTTCATCCTGACGCAAGTCGGCCAGTGTTAGTGCCGGTTGTTTGGCTTGTGCCAGTTGCAATGCTTTTTCTGCTGTTTCGGCAACCACGTAGCTGCCATCGTGCAGGTAATATGCCGGGATCTGGTGTCCCCACCACAACTGGCGGGAGATATTCCAGTCGCGGACGTTTTCCATCCAGTGACGGTAAGTGTTTTTGAATTTTTCAGGAACGAATTTAATGATGTCGTCCATCACGGCATCCAGTGCAGGTTTGGCTAAATCTTCCATTTTCAGGAACCACTGAGTCGAAAGTTTTGGTTCAATGGGCACGCCCGTGCGTTCCGAGCAACCTACCTTATTGGTATATGCTTCGGTTTTTTCCATCAGGTTTTTATCAAGCAGCTCCTGCTCAATTTCCTTGCGCACGTCAAAACGGTCTTTGCCATTGTAATGCAAGCCCTGAGCGTTCAACGTTCCGTTATCGTTGAAAATGTCGATGGTTTCCAATTTGTATTTTTCACCCAACATATAGTCGTTCACATCATGGGCGGGGGTAACTTTAAGGCAGCCCGTACCAAATTCCATGTCAACATATTCATCCTCGATAACCGGAACCACGCGGTTCACTATCGGCACGACCAGTTTTTTGCCCCGGAAGCGGGCGGTTTTCTCGTCGTTCGGGTTCACACAAACAGCCACATCACCGAAAATAGTTTCGGGGCGGGTTGTTGCTACAACAGCGTAATCATCTTCACCCTCAACTTTATATTTCAGGAAGTATAACTTTCCGCTTTGCTCTTTATGAATTACCTCTTCGTCTGACAGGGCCGTTTTCGCTGCCGGGTCCCAGTTGACCATGCGCACGCCACGATAAATCAGTCCTTTGCGATAAAGGTCCACAAATACCTTAATAACAGACTCGCTGCGCAGTTCGTCCATCGTAAAACAAGTGCGGTCCCAGTCGCACGAGGCACCGAGTTTTTTCAACTGCTCCAGAATAATTCCGCCATGTTTATGGGTCCATTCCCAGGCATGTTCCAGAAATTCTTCGCGGGTCAGGTCGCTTTTCGCTATTCCCTGCTCTTTCAGCTTATTTACCACTTTGGCTTCAGTTGCGATCGAAGCGTGGTCGGTTCCCGGCACCCAGCAGGCATTTTTACCCAGCATACGGGCGCGGCGTGTCAATATATCCTGAATGGTATTGTTGAGCATGTGTCCCATGTGCAATACACCCGTGACGTTTGGCGGAGGTATGACGATGGTATAAGGTTCGCGTTCATCCGGTTCGGAGTGGAAAAATTTGTTTTCCATCCAGTATTTATACCATTTGTCTTCAACCTCGGCAGGGTTGTATTTGTTTGGGATTTCCATATCGGGTTATTTAATTGACTTTTATTAAAATGAAGCTGCAAAAATAGAAAAATTAGTTGTCAGGGTAAATAAATAAGCCCGACGAAATAAAAAAAGGCCGGAACGAATGTTCCAGCCGACCCCTTGTGTAAGATAAAAGCGAAACCCCGCATTTGACGGGGTTTCTTCAGGATTATAGTACTGTTTGAACGTCGTGGTACTGAAGTCCGAAAGCTTCAGCGACGCCTTCGTAAACGACTTTTCCTTTCACAACATTCAACCCCTTTTTTAAAGGTTCGCTGTCGACACAGGCTTTTTTCCACCCCTTGTTTGCAATCTGTATCGCGTATGGTAAAGTTGCATTGGTTAACGCCAGTGTTGAGGTGCGTGGTACAGCGCCTGGCATATTGGCCACACAGTAATGAATCACGTTGTCAATCACAAAGGTTGGATGGTCGTGTGTGGTTGGTACCGTTGTTTCAAAACATCCGCCCTGGTCAACGGCAACGTCAACCAAAACAGTTCCAGGTCTCATGGTAGCGAGCATGTCGCGGGTAACCAGTTTTGGAGCTACTGCACCAGGAATCAATACTGCACCGATGATAACATCGTGGGTTCGTACCATTTCGCGAACATTGTATTCGTTACTCATCAGCGTTTTTACGTTGGCAGGCATAATATCGTCGAGGTAGCGCAGGCGCTTCAGGTTCACATCCATGATGGTAACATCGGCACCCAGTCCGCCAGCCATTTTTGCAGCTTCTGTTCCAACGATTCCACCACCAATGATGAGCACTTTTGCCGGTGGTACACCAGCAACGCCGCCTAGCAAAACACCATATCCGCCGTAAGTTTTTTCGAGGTATTTGGCACCTTCCTGAATGGACATACGACCAGCCACTTCCGACATCGGAACCAACAGTGGCAGCGAACGATCGGCCAGTTCGACGGTTTCGTAGGCGATACAAATCGCTCCGCTCTCAATCATTGCATTGGTCAGTGGTTTGTATGAAGCAAAGTGGAAATAGGTAAACAAAATTTGACCTTCCCTGATCAGTTTATATTCTGATTCAATCGGTTCTTTTACTTTAACAATCATTTCAGCAATGGCGTAAACTTCTTCGATGGTAGGAAGAATTTTTGCCCCCGCGTGGACGTAGTCCTCATCGCTGAATCCACTTCCCGTTCCGGCATTTGTTTGCACATAAACCGAATGACCATTTTTCAACATCTCAGCAACCCCGGCAGGTGTCAGTGCAACCCTGTTCTCGTTGTTTTTAATTTCTTTTGGAAGTCCAATAATCATTGCCGTAATATTTTATTGTTTTCTAACGGCGCAAAAATAGGCGTTAAGCCACACCGAAAACATGATAAAAAACAATGATTTGATTGATGGGTAAAAGGCTTGATTTCTGCGATATTCAGCATTATCTTATTCGTAGGTTTTTAGTTGTAATCTGAAAGTTATCGCGGGGTTAATATTTCACATTAAATCAAAACCTAAAATTTTAATTTAGATTTGATAATCGTATATTTGCCGCCTTTACTGATAATATTTTTTCAAAACATGCCATTAACATCGGAACGAGGTAATTTGATGCCGGATTCACCTATTCGGAAACTGGTTCCCTTGGCTGACAAAGCTAAGGAGAAAGGGAGGAAAGTGTATCACCTCAACATTGGGCAGCCAGACCTGCCGACGCCTCAAAATGCGATTGACGCCATCCGGAATATCGACCGGAAAATTCTGGAGTACTCTCCAAGTGAAGGAATCAAGTCATTCAGGGAAAAACTCGCGGCGTACTATCAAACTTTCAACATCGATGTAACGGCGGACGATATCATTGTTACTTCAGGAGGATCGGAAGCAGTAACTTTTGCTTTTCTTGCCTGTCTCGATCCGGGAGATGAAATTATAGTTCCTGAACCTGCCTACGCGAATTACACTGCTTTTGCCATTGTGGCCGGGGCTGTCATCAAATCTATTCCTGCTAAAATCGATGAAGGTTTTGCCTTGCCCCCCATAGAAGAATTCGAAAAGCTGATCACACCCCGCACCAAAGGAATTATGATTTGTAATCCGAATAACCCAACCGGATATTTATATACCCGCTCGGAAATGAACCAGATTCGCGACATGGTGAAAAAGTACGATTTGTACCTCTTCTCCGATGAAGTGTACCGCGAATTCTGCTATACCGGCGCGCCTTATATTTCTGCATTTCACCTTCAGGGAATTGAGCAAAATGTGGTGCTGATCGACTCTGTTTCGAAACGGTACAGTGAATGTGGAATCAGGATTGGTGCATTGATTACAAAAAATAAAGCGCTAAAAAAGAACGTGATGAAGTTCTGTCAGGCCCGCTTGAGCCCTCCGCTGATCGGACAGATTGCAGCCGAAGCTTCATTGGAAAATAATAAACAGTATATGCACGATGTGTATGACGAGTATGTTGAGCGTCGTAAATTTTTGATCGACGGTCTTAACCGTATCAATGGCGTATATTCACCGATCCCGATGGGTGCATTCTATACCGTTGCCCGTTTGCCGGTTGACGACGCCGACGAATTCTGTGCCTGGCTATTGAGCGATTTTGAATATGAAAACCAAACCATTTTTATGGCTCCGGCCTCTGGTTTTTACACAACTCCGGGTTATGGAAAGGATGAAGTTCGAATTGCCTATGTCCTGAAAAAAGAAGATCTGGCTACTTCTCTTAAAATTCTGGAAGCAGCGCTGAAAGTTTATCCTGGTAGCAAGGTGAAACAAGTTAACGCAACTACAGCACAATAAAGGACATTTATAAATTAAAACGGCTGTTCAACATTTTTGAACAGCCGTTTTTGTATGTGGCTTATCCCAAGATATGAGTCACATTTCAGGATAATTTAGCGCATTATCTTTTCACAAGTTTGGCAACTTTGTCGCCCAGGTGAATGGTATAGACTCCCGGAACGAGATGGTTTATTTTCACGTAGGTCAATCCTTCAACGCGACGGGTCATGACTTTTTTGCCATTGACACTATAAATACTCAAGGTAGAAGGTTTTGATCCTGCAGCTACAGTAAAACCGTCGGAAGTCGGATTTGGATAAATGACCAGTTCTTCTGATTTTAACGAATGGATTGCATCGAAAAGTACCCACTTTGCATAAAGCGTCAGCCGGTTAACAGGCATTTTACCAGTAATATAGGCTTCAGATAAAACTTCGTCAGTATACCAATTCTCCAGATTATACCCGGCTTTTTCTATTATAGGCAGATAAACATCGCTGCCATATACTTTCAGGGAATCAGATAATTCCGTTCCGCCATTTTCTTCGAAAATCAAAGGAACCATAATCGTTCCGGAAATGCCGCCCGGATTGTTGATCATTCCATAGTTAACAATCGTGCCTGTTACGTTCAGGTTCTTCCCTTCTGCTACCGACAAATTCGAGCCATCGGTGATTTCAATTGATTTCACCTGAATATCGCCTTGAATTGAAACTTCTCCTTCAATTTTTACGCTTGTGCCTGGCCCTGGAACCCCATTATCCCATTTTGATTGGTCGCTCCAGTCGCCATTTCCTTTCCAGTTCGAAACCTGGGCAAAAGGTATTATTTCACCGGAAGGAGCTGATGCTTCGCTTGTTCCCATGCCATTGGTCGCTGTGACGACAAATGTGTGCGCAATTCCCTGGGTCAAGCCGGTAATTTTGATGGGGCTGAGGGTTCCGGAAGCTGATTTTCCGTCAGTTAGTGAAGTTACTGTAAATTCAATAATTGGACTTCCTCCGTCCGATTCCGGTATATCAAATGAAACCAAAACATCTCCGTCTTCCAGCTTTACCATTACATTGGTCGGAATTCCAGGTAAGGTTGCCGGAATAACTTCTTCCGACGGCTCCGACGCTTCGCTGGTACCTATGGCGTTGGTGGCGGTAACCGTAAACATATATTTCTGTCCGTTGGTAAGTCCTGAGATGATAATGGGGCTTTCAGTACCTTCGTTTATAATGCCTTCGGGAATCGAGTTTACAGTATATT
>JAEWME010000155.1 GCA_023393265.1 Bacteroidota bacterium
TTCTGATCGCGTAAATCCACTCATCCAAATATTCTCCGTTTTTGAAAACAGCCTTTTCGAGCACGGCCTCCAACGTGAATCCTGCTTTTTCGAGCACGCGGTGCGAGGCTTTGTTGGTGTGAAACGGGCGGGCAAATATGCGGGTGATGCCGAGTCGTTCGAATGCTTCGACAACAAGCATTTCGATGGCTTTGGTCGTGATGCCTTTGCCCCAGAATGGTTCAGCCAGCCAGTAGCCAAGTTCAGCATTTTTGCGGTAAATGTCGGTTTGTACTGAAATGCCAATTCCGCCGACGACTTCTCCGTCCACTTCGATGGCGCGGTAAATTTTGTCTTCGCTGCCACTGGCAAACGCAATGAATTTTTTCGCGCCTTCAGGCGTTGAAACACTTGCAAAACCGTCGGACATAAACTGCATGATTTTGGCATTCCCGGCGTATTTCAGCAAAGCCGCTGCATCTTCAGTTTTCCATTGTTTCAGCTTGATGTCCATTTTATTCTCCCAGCCATTTCTTGAACGCTGTCACCTTGTCGATGCTCACAAAAACGTCTTCGGCAGGTTTTGGCGCCAATTCCAGTTTTAAGTGGCTCTTCGGGAAAATATGCACCTGCCTGATGGCAACATGTTTGATCAAATATTGCCGGTTGATGCGGAAAAAATCCTTCGGGTTTAGTTCGTTCAGTAGGTTGTCGAGCGAATAGTCAACCGGGTAATGTTTGGTGTCATTCAGCACGGCGTAGGTCATGCCCTCTTTCGAGTAAAAATAGGCTATTTCCGATACGCCAAACGACTTGATTTTTTGTCCGTACGAAACCGAAAACCGGTCGCGGTAGCTCACCTCTTTTTTGCTGATCATGTCGAACAGCGCCGACATGTCGATGCCGTTTTTCTGCCCGTTCCATTCCTTGTATTTGGCGATGGCATTGTTCAAATCTTCCTGAACAATGGGCTTCAGCAGGTAGTCGATGCTTTTCAGCTTGAAAGCGCGGATGGCATACTCGTCGAAAGCCGTCGTGAAAATGATCGGCGACTCCACTTTGACTTTCTCAAAAATGGCAAAACTCAGGTCGTCTTCGAGGTGAATATCCAGGAAAATCAGGTCGGGGTGGGGGTTGCTTTTGAACCATTCCACCGAATCTTCCACCGATTCGAGTTTGGCCAGCACTTTCACCGACGGGTCGTATTTCAGGATCATGCTTTCGAGGCGGCGTGCAGCCAGTTGTTCATCTTCAATAATCAGTACGTTCATGGGTTTATCGATTTTTTTAGTTTAAAAGCGGGAGCAAAACGGTATGAAGAAAATGTTCGGGTCATTTGCTAACTTTCATCTTTTGCTTTTAGCATTTCACCGGTTGCCAGGTAATGATGAAGCAGGTTTTCGAGCCCTTTTATTTTTTTGCTGAACTCGTCGTTCGACGAGCTTTCCACATAGCGGTTTCCTTCTTCGTTAAATCCGGTGATAACCTGTTTCCATTTCAAAGTGGTGGTTTCCGTATCCGCGTTTGTCAGTGTAATTGTATACCTGATAGCCCATTTTCCTGAAACCCGGATGAATTCGATAAGTTTGTTGGGTTCATACCGGCTGGTAACCCAGATTTCGTGAGGATCTTCGGTGGCGAAAATACAGTCTTGCTCTGCATAGCCCGATTCTGAGTATAAAAGGTCGCACTTCCAGTACGAGATCCAGTCGTATTCGCGGATGGGGCAGAGTTGCGGAAACACTTTTTCTCCCGGAAAATTCAGGTGCTGTTCTGCGGTTAGTGTGCACCTTTTGGCTTCGAATGATTTGTTTTTCATGTGCTGCTGTTTCATTGTTTTCTTTGATTGGTCAATTTTTTGAAAAGCTCCGGATCGATTACACTGCTGCTATTTTCAGTCCGGTTTTTATGTGTGTGGATAATCTTCTCCAGTTCGTCGGAGGCAATAGGTTTCAGGAGATAAGCAATGTTGTATTGCCTGAATAGCCCGGTAGAATGCTCGTCGGTAGCCGTTGTGAAAACAACAGGGCAACTGATCGGATTCTGTTCGAAAATGGTAAAGCTCAGTCCGTCTTCCAGGTGAATGTCGGCGAAAATCAAATCGGGCTTCACATTTTCTTTCAGCCATTTCACCGATTCGCTTACCGACTCCAGTTTAGCTGCTATTTCAGCTTCAGGTTTAATCTCTATAATCATTCGCTCCAGTCTGCGCGCGGCAAACTCCTCATCTTCAATAATAACGATCTTCATTTTAATTTTTCTTGATAACCAATTCCCGTGTGTGTTTCAGCAATTCGGTTCCGCCCCATTGTCCATGTCCGGGAACTACAAATTCTGCATTTTTATATTTACTGATAACTTTATCGATTGTTCCGGGCCAGTTTTCCAACTCGGCATCCGACAGGTTCCCGAGTCCTTTCGACTCCATTTCCTTGCACATGCAACCTGCAAAAAGCACCTTTTCCTCAGGAAGCCAAACAACAATATTGTCTTTCGTATGGCCTCCGCCTGGATACCAGCAATCAATCGGTTTTCCGTCCATGTTTATTTGCAGTGAATCTTTAAAGCCTTTCGCCGGAACAGGCAGTTTTCTTTTTTTAGCCTCGTTGATAGTTAATCGATTGGCATACGATTTAATACCTAGGCTTTGCAGGTATTTGAGGCCGCCCATGCAGTCTTCGTGCCAATGGTTCGGCACAAAACCAACGACTTTAGCCTTTAGCGAATCCTTGATCACACCAACCAATACAGCAGTGAGCGAATCGGTAACCGGCGTGTCTAAAAGGAATGCTTTTCCGTTTTGGGTGTAAATGACGCCGTTCGAAGAGACTCTACCAAAACCGTTGATGGTTTCGACCGAAATATGTATCCATGTATGATTAGTAATTTGAATAAGTTTCAGGTCGGCGGAAGCGGAAATCGTCTTCGGGCTTTTTTGCGCATCGGAAGCAAATTGTAATATGACAATCAGTAGTATGGAAATTATATATTTCATGGCTTTGCTTGTGAATTATGATTCTGAAATTAATGGAATGATTGCCCTGAACTGGCTGGTGGTTTTTTCGAAAACAGGAACGGTATTATTCAGTAACCGGTAGCGGTTTTGAATGTTTTTCAGTCCCACACCAGTCGAACCCATGTGCGCCTCGCGCTCCTGAAGATTATTTACGACGTTCAGGTTATTGTTCTCGTCAATGAAAATGTCGATTACCAAAGGTGATTTCTTCGACATTGCATTGTGTTTGATGGCGTTTTCGATGAGCAACTGCATGGCCAGCGGAATCACCCTGAAATTCTTTTTTTCGTCAGGAATAGCAATGTTTACCTGCACTTTGTCCATAAACCGGATGTTGATCAGGAAGATGTAGGCATCTAGGAAACTCATTTCAGTATTCAGTGTCACCAACTCATTGTCCTTGTTTTCCAGAACATACCGGTACACTTTCGCGAGGTGTTCCGTAAATTTCTCGGCCAGTTCGGGTTCGAGCCTGATGAGTGAAGTTAGCACATTCAGACTGTTGAACAGGAAGTGTGGATTGACCTGTTGTTTCAGTACATCGAACTGCGATTGCAGGTTTTCTTTCTGAAGTTTCAGCAGTTGTGTATTGGCTTTTGTCAGTTCTTTGGTGCGCTCGCGAATGGTTTGTTCCAGGTCAAGGTTGATTTCCTCCAGTCGTTTATGTGCTGTTTTTATTTCTTCTTCGGCTTTCACCCGCTCGGTAATGTCTTTGGCAGTTCCAACAACCGCTGTCTTTCCATCAAGTTCTGTCAGGTTGGTCGAAAGTATCACCGGGATGCGGGTTTGTCCGTCTTTATGTAATAGTTTGAATTCGTAGCTCCACGATCCGGCCACGCCGTTTTTTCTTCCAAGGTTTTTCTCGGCTGCTATTTTTTTGTATTCAGGTGGCACAACGGCGTTGAAATGCTGTCCTTTCATTTCGTCTACGGTGTAACCCAATATGTTGACAATGGCGTCGTTCACGAAAAGGAATTTTTCATCCTGAAGTACAAATAATCCTTCCTGAAGGCTTTGTATCACCTGGCGGTAATGTTGCTCGCTGTTGCGCAGCGCTTCTTCCATTGCTTTGCGTTCCGAGATGTCGATGATCAGACCGCGGATACCAAACGGCTTGTCGTTCTCTTTCATCGGGCTGCTGTAAATCACGATTGGGAACGTACTTCCGTCGCGGCGCATGGCTGTATATTCCATGCCGCCATCCCGCCCTTTTTCGATAAATGCTTTCTGCATGTTGTCCAGAAGTCGCTCTCGGTCTTCGGGTACAATGCCTTTGGTTGCCGGAAAGCCGATTTCAGCTTCCGAAATCCCGAAAGCAATCAATCCTGTTTTATTCAGGTAAATTACCTGTCCGTTGATGTCGAGTTCGAAAATGGTTTGCGGCAACAGGTCGGCTAGTTCGCGGAATTTTCGTTCACTCTTTTTTAATGCCTCTTCCATCGCTTTTCGCTCGGAGATATCGATGATAAGCCCGCGTGTACCAATGAATTCTCCATTCTCAACCATGGCCGAAGCATAGAAAATTGCCGGAAAAGTGGTGCCATCTTTGCGCAGTGTCGTATATTCATCGGAGCCAATTGCAATTTTTTCACGGAGCGCCCTTTCGCGGCTCACTTTCATTTTTTCGCGGTCTTCAGGAATAACGCCTCCTGTCGATTCGAAGCCAATTTCATCTTTATCAAGCCTGAAGGCAATTCGTCCGGCTGAGTTGATGTAGGTAACCCTTCCGTTTGCGTCGAGTTCATAAACGGTTTGGGGGAGGAGGTCGGCCAGTTCGCGAAATTTTCGCTCACTTTTTTCCAGCGCCTCCTGCATCCTGATCTGACTTGTGATATCGCGGGTTGTGATGAAAGAAGCCGGTTTGCCATTTACTTCAATGGAGGTTGAATTAAACTCAACAATGACGCGTGTTCCGTTTTTGTGAAGCAGAGTTGCCTGATAGCGAAGATCGCCCAGTTCGCCGCGCATCCGGCGGTAATGAATGTCTATCACACGAGCCCTGTCTTCAGGAGCGATGGAATCGGGACCAAACGATTTTGTACACTCATCAACAGTGTAGCCCATCATTTCGGCAAACGCATTGTTCACCATTGTTACTTTTTCGTTCTGACTAATGATGATGCCGTCGAGTGATTTTTCGATTAATGTACGGTATTTTTTCTCACTCTCACTCAATTCGTTTTGCATCCTGAGTCGCCCGGTAATGTCGCGGGCTGTTATGATGTGAACCTGGCGCCCTTCCAGGTCGGTTACTCCAGCCGATATTTCCACAGCAAAGACCGATCCGTCGCGTTTTTTGTGGTACCTGATTGGGACAAAGCTTGAATCGTTGAGTGTGGCATGGCGTGTTTGTTCGGGTTCTGCCGATATGTCGACATTGCGAAGTTTCAAAAATTCGTTGTGTGCGTAGCCATAAATGGACGATGCAGCAGGATTGGCATCCAGTATTTTTCCTGTTTCTTTTTCGATCAGGAAAATGGCATCCGATTCGGCTTCAAACAGTTTCTTGTATTTCTTCTCGCTCGCGCGGAGGGTTTGTTCCAGCTTTTTTTGCTCGGTGTGGTCGCGCAGTATGATGAAAGTGGCATGATGTCCATTGTAGTTAATGTAGCTCGTGTTTATCTCGAAGTAAATCTGACGTCCAGATTTAGAGATGCCCTTGGCTTCGTATATCATATGGTGCTTTTCGCCCGACATGCGCATTCGGTGATACTCTGTCAGTCGTCCTTTGTCTTCAGCAGCAACCAGGTCCAGAAAATCCTTTTCAAGAAGTTCTTCCTCCGAATATTCCATCATGGTGCAAAATGCCTTGTTTACAAACTTGAACTTTCCGAATTGAGTAATGATGATGCCGTCGTGGGCGTTTTCGATCAGGGTGCGGTATTTTTTTTCGCTTTGCTCCAGTTCATCCTGCATTCGCTTGCGCTCGGTAATATCTCTGACCGTGATGAGAGAAGCCGATTCTCCTTTATAACTGATGGGCGAAACACTGAATTCGACGTCTATTTCTGTACCGCTGCGATGTAGCAGTGAAGTGTTGTCGACGCTATATTTCCTGATTCCATTCATGCAGTCCGAAAGCTGTTGCATCATTCGTTCCTTACTCCATTGTGGCAAAAGATCGGCGGCACTCATGCCGCACAGTTCGGCGCGTGTATAGCCAACCATGTCGCAAAAAGCTTTGTTTACATACCTGAAAACACCGCCTTGAGTGATGTTGATACCATCCCTGGCATTTTCGACCATCTCGAAAAACAATTCAGGACTTTCAGGTGTGTGTTTATTTTCAGAACAGTCTTTGTTCATAGACCGAACATTTTTAATTAAAAATTGAGTGAATGTATAAGCGGATTTTATTGCCGGATATTAAAATACATGTGAATGACGTGTTTTGGCACGTGAATGACTTGCTGCTGTTGCATAAGCAGAGGTTTAGCTTATTTATTGTCTTTTTTTCTGAAATCTAAGTTCCGGAAAATCATTCAAGCAAGGTAACATTTATTTTTCTGAAACTGGACGAAATTACCATCCTGCGAAAAAAGCAAAACCCACAAACCTGTCTTCAGATTCATGGGTTTCGTTTAATTATCGAATGGTTGATTTTACATCCTGATAATCTCTTCCTGAAGTTCTTTCTCGGCTTCTCCAACCTCGAAGATGAATTCGTTTACATATTCAGGATACGAGTCAATGTCTTCCAGTTTCTGGGTTTTCAACTGAAGTTCTTTCAGCCGGTATCCCAGTTCGTTCATGCCGAAAGTCATCACCGACGACTTTGCTTTGTGCGCCAGTTCACCCAGCTCTTTGTATTTTTTCTCCGACAGATGATTGGTCAACCCGTTTCTGAATTCGGGCAACTGTTCAAAAAACATCTGAATAAATTCCTTGACAATTTCAGGTTCTCCGCCTGTAATCTCTTTCAGGTAATCCAGATTTGTGAAACGTTTTCCAGCCATTTGTGTCTTTATTAGGGATCGTAATCTTGTTATGCAATAATACAAAAAAATGAGATAGGAGATGTTACCCCAATTCTGAATTCCTGGGTTTCCAATCCGCTTGAAAAAACAAGTCTTTTGGAGTTCAAAAACTAATATCTTTGCCAATGATTTTTTTCATGCTTTCGGCATGGTCAAAAGTCTATTTTTGTCGAAATTCTGAAGAAAAACTTATGCAAATTACAGCCTTTAACCAAATTCACAAGCAACTGGGCGCCAAAATGGTAGAATTCGCCGGATTCGAAATGCCCATCGAATATTCGGGAATCAAAGATGAACACATGACTGTGCGCGAAGCCGTCGGTGTGTTTGATGTATCGCACATGGGCGAATTTTGGGTGAAAGGCCCGAATGCCTTCGAACTGGTGCAGCGAGTTACTTCGAACGACGTGTCGAAACTCGTTCTTGGTCAGGCACAGTATTCCTGCTTTCCCAACGGAAAAGGCGGTATTGTAGACGATTTGCTGGTTTATTTCTACGAACCTGAAAAATATATGCTGGTTGTAAATGCTGCCAACATCGAAAAAGATTGGAACTGGATTGTCTCGCAAAATACAAACGGAGCGGTGCTCGAAAACGCGTCTCCCGAAATCAGTCAGTTGGCCATTCAGGGGCCAAGAGCAGAGGCAACTTTGCAAAAACTTACTAACATCGATTTATCCGAAATAAAATACTACACTTTTGTTACCGGCTCCATTGGCGGTGTCGACGACGTGATCATTTCGGCTACCGGTTACACCGGTTCAGGAGGTTTTGAACTGTATTTCAGGAATGAACATGCCGAGCATCTCTGGAAAGCGATTTTTGAAGCAGGTGCTGAATTCGGAATTAAACCCATTGGTTTGGCAGCCCGCGATACGCTCCGCCTCGAAATGGGCTTTTGCCTCTACGGAAACGACATCGACGACACCACTTCGCCGATTGAAGCCGGGCTGGGCTGGATTACCAAATTCAACGGTCATTATTTCATCGACAAAGATTTTCTGCTGATGCAAAAGCAGGAAGGCGTTGAACGCAAATTGCGCGGTTTCGAAATGATCGACCGTGGCATTCCGCGTCACGACTACGAATTGACCGATCAGGACGGGAATGTAATCGGCCGAGTCACTTCAGGTACCATGTCGCCGGTGTTGAACAAAGGCATCGGGATGGCATACGTTCACAAAGCCTATGCTGCCATTGGTACTGAGGTTTATGTGAAAATTCGTGAGAAATTACTGAAGGCCAAAATCGTCAAAATGCCGTTCATCAATCCGGCATAGTTTGGTTTGAAACGATTGTTTTGTTAGGCTTGACGTAGCGGTCGTCATGCTGAATTTATTTCAGCATCTCAATTTATATCAACAGATTCCTAAACAAGTTCGGAATGACTTGGCGTTATTCGTTGCTTGACACAACACTATGATAAAATAGAAAGTCCGGTGAATTTTTTTCGCCGGATTTTTTTTTGATGTAATGAAATTTGCGGATGTACGTCTTAACTTTGAAAACAAGCAGAAAATGACTGAATGCTAGCCAGAGATTTTAAAACCGATGTACTTCCGCTGAGCAACAAACTGATGCGGTTTGCCTGTCAGATACTTCAGGATGAAGAGGAAGCAAAGGATGTACTTCAGGACATATACCTGAAACTCTGGCAAAAGAGAGACGATCTGCAAAAGGTTGAAAATTTGGAGGCTTTTGCAATGCGCATGATCCGGAACCGGTGTCTGGATGTGATCCGCGGACGCAGAACGGTTTCGATGGAAGTGGTAAAAAAGGCTGCAACCGACGAAGAAGAAAGCACTGCCAGAGACCACACCGAGATTACCGATTCAGCCAGTCTGGTTAAACAGATCATCGCTGGATTGCCCGATCTGCAGCGAACGATCATTCATCTGCGCGATGTCGAACAACTGGAATATGAAGAGATTGCCGATGCCACCCAATTGAATGTGAATGCCATTCGTGTCAATTTATCGCGGGCCCGCAAAAAGGTGCGCGACGAAATTTTAAAAATTCAGAATTATGGAATTACAGAGAATCAACATACTGTTGCAAAAGTACTTTGAGGCCGAAACAACCCTCGACGAGGAAAATGAACTGATCACTTATTTTTCGTCCGGCGATGTGGATGAAAACCTGAAAATGTATGTTCCCATGTTTTCAGGAATGAAGGAACTTTTGGCCGAAGAGCAGCCAACCCTGGGCGACGAACTCATGAATCACATTCTGGAATCGGAGCACCGCGAAAAGCTGCGTTACCGCTGGATGTGGCAGGCTGTGAGCGGAGTGGCCGCTGCTGTAATTGTGGTGATGCTTGCTGTGAATTATTACTCAGGACGAACCCAGTGGAACGATACATTTAAAGATCCTGATCAGGCGTACGTTGAGGCTGTAAAAACCCTTCAGTTTGTATCTGAAAAGTACAACAAAGGACTGGCGCAACTGCGGCCTGTGGGGAAAATAGAAAGCGCTGTTTCTCCGCTAAGTTCAGGAATGAGTAAAATTAACAAAGGCTTCGAACAAGTGAATGAAATAAGTGAATTGAATAAAAAACTAAAAAAATAAAAAAGATGAAACGTTTATTGATAACCCTTGCATTGTTTATCCCCATCATAGTGATGGCACAGGACGGAAGTCCGATTGATAAGCTTTTTAACAAATATGCCAACCGGGATGGCTTTACGACCGTGAACATCAGCGGTGCCCTGCTCAATTTGGCCGGCAAGTTTAGCGATGATAAGAATTCGGAAGCTTCGGCCCTCGAAAAGATTAGTGGCATCCGCATTCTTTCAGTCGACGACAAGTCGCTGAACAAGGGTCTTAACTTTTACAAAGAACTGGAAGCCGACGGTTTTTTTGCAAACAACAAGTACGAAACGCTGATGGAAGTGACCGACAAGAATGAAGTTGTGAGGTTTTATGGGCGAAAGAGCGAAAAAGGCAAGCTTTCGGAACTGTTGCTCGTCATTGGCGGCGACGATAATACGCTGATCAGCATTCGGGGAGTTATCGACCCGAGCGACATTGGAAAAATAACCGGATCGTTGAATCTGGATGTTAAAGTGAAATAGCAATACTCCTGAACCCCTTTTCCCGAAGGGGTTTTCTTTTTCTGGCGACTTCCGAAAATTTGTTTTATTTTTATTCCTGAAATTAGCACAATCAAGATGAACCCTCAGGATTTCTGGAATAAATATGAGTTTTCGGTCGGGCAGGCACTGCAGTTCAGGGCGGGATATGCTGAAATTTTGGTGAAACACATTGCCAATGGCTGGCTGATTAAAAATCGTGTTCTGGCTGAGCCTGCCGAAGAATTGCTGGTCACACCGATTGACACCTTTGATGACGATCAGGATGTATTTCATTTTCAAACCGGTAAGTCACATCTGCTTCATGTTGTTCCGGCATTCCCAAACAAATCGGTGGTTTTCAGGAATAACAAAAACATCAAAATAAGCGCTGGTCAAACAGCCAGCCTTTTTTTTAGAGTCCCGCTCACCATTCAGTTTTATTTTCAGGAAGTAAAGGACGAAAACAGGCTTTTCGAAACTTCGCTTCAGCGGCTGTCGGATACCTGGTTTGGTGAAACCGACAATGGTGAACCGGCCTTTTCGATTGGCAGTAATTACGACAAAACATTCGATGCAGTTCGTCTCAATCCCTGGGAAGCCATTATTCCCGCCGAAATCATCAACAACACACTTGGTTTGCTCGACCTGCAGCGATTGATTTTGCGTGTGGAAGACTTTTCAGTTTACCTTCGCCATCAGCAGCTTTTGTCGAACCATGTAGCCATCGAATTCAAGGGGCTCGAAACGGCTGGAAGTGTGAACCTGACCACCCGGCGCGACCTGCACGGACAAAAACCTATACTGCTTGCCCGTCCGCGTGGCAGCGAAACACGGAACCTGCTCCGCAAGAGTTTCTTTTTTATTAAGAACATTTATCAAAGCTAAATTATGGACCTCGGTCTTTCACATTATTTCAATCCTGAGACCATCGATAAGTTTATCAGGATCATTTTTATCCTGATTATTGGTAGCGGTTCCATTCATCTGATTTCATATCTGATAAAACGGTCGCTGTATAAAAAACTTTCGAAGCAATCGATGATGCTTGTAATCAGGACCATTGTTTATACGGGTTATACCGGGCTGGTACTGATTGTAGTACGCGAATTGAACTACGACCTCACTGCCTTGTTTGGCGCTGCCGGAGTCGTTGGTATTGTGATTGGTGTGGCTTCGCAAACGAGTATCGGAAACATCATCAGCGGACTTTTCCTTGTTTCTGAAAAATCGTTCGAATTGGGTGATGTGGTACGCATTGGAGACAAATCAGGAACCGTTTATTCCATTGACCTGCTTTCGATAAAAATAAAAACTTTCGATAATTTGCTGATTCGGATTCCAAATCAAACGGTTATTTCTTCGGAAGTAACTAATGTGACAAAATTTCCCATTCGCAGGCTCGACTTCCAGGTGGGCGTGGCCTACAAGGAAGATTTGGCGAAAGTGAAAAGTTTGCTCGAAGATATTGCCCGCAACAACCCTTTGTGTCTCGAAGAGCCGGAGCCAGTCATCATTTTCCAGGCGTTTGGCAGCAGTAGCATCGACATTACTTTTGGTATATGGTTCGAAAAAACGAATTTTATGGCCGTAAAAAACAGTGTCTTTCAGGAGATTAAAACGTCCTTCGACCGCGAAGGCATCGAAATACCTTTCCCGCATGTGAGTTTGTACGCCGGCGAAGCGAGCAAACCCATCAAAATGGAGATGGAAGAAAAGTCGCGATAAAATGAATTGAAAATGATTACTTTCTTACTGTCGGTTGCCGCCCTGGTGCTAGGTTATGTTTTCTACAGCAAACTGGCCGAGCGCATTTTTGGTGCTGATGGAAACAGGGAAACACCAGCCCTCATTATGAACGATGGCGTGGATTACCTGCCATTGCCCAAATGGAAAACTTTTCTCATTCAGTTTCTGAATATTGCCGGACTTGGCCCGATTTTCGGTGCAGTGGCCGGTTCGATGTGGGGACCGGTGGCTTTTCTTTGGATTGTTTTTGGCTCCATTTTTGGCGGTGCGGTACACGACTATTTCTCCGGAATGCTTTCAGTGAAGCATCGCGGACTAAGTATTCCTGAAATTGTGGGCATTTACCTGGGTGTGGGTGCCAAACAGTTTATGCGCGGCTTCACTGTGATTTTGATGGTGATTGTCGGGGCAGTTTTTATTATGGGACCGGCCAAAATTCTGGAAAGCCTTACGCCTGAGTCGCTCACCATTACTTTCTGGGTTTGGGTGGTTTTTGTTTACTATGTGCTGGCCACCATGCTGCCAATCGATAAAATCATCGGGAAGGTTTATCCGCTCTTTGGTTTTGCGCTGCTTTTTATGGCGGTTGGCCTCACCATTGCTTTATTCGCAAAAGGATATCAGATTCCGGAATTGACATTGGATAGCTTTCGAAATCAACACAACACTCCTGATAAATTTCCGATTTTCCCGATGATGTTCATCACCATTGCCTGCGGCGCTATTTCAGGGTTTCATTCCACACAGGCGCCGCTGATGGCGCGCTGTATTACCAACGAGAAGCAGGGCCGTGGCGTGTTTTACGGGGCGATGATTACCGAGGGAATTGTGGCTTTAATCTGGGCCGCGATAGGCATGGCTTTTTATCGGGGCGTTGGCCCATTGAACGAGGTGATGGTTGCCAACAAGGGAAATGCAGCTTTTGTGGTGAACGAAATTTCCAACTCGCTGCTTGGAAAACTCGGGGGCGCGCTTGCTTTGCTTGGTGTAGTCGCGGCGCCAATTACTTCGGGAGACACTGCCTTCCGAAGCGCCCGATTGATTGTGGCAGATTTCTTGAATTTTAAGCAAGGGCCAATCAAAAACCGGTTGATGATCAGCATTCCGCTGTTTGCGGTTGGTTATGGCTTAACGTTGGTCGATTTTGCAGTGATCTGGCGGTATTTTGCGTGGGCCAATCAAACACTGGCGATGGTTGTTTTGTGGGCGATTACTGTTTACC